>CBFGQN010000007.1:0-21029 GCA_965650895.1 uncultured Ignavibacteria bacterium
ATCGAACGGATCATCGGAAGGGGAAAATGGAGATCGGTGACATTGGTGGAGCGGACGCGGAAGAGGATCTCCTGCGCATTCGCCGCCAGCCAGCCGTCGATTCCGTTGTGAATCGCGGGCGTTGCCACCAGAAGTTCACCATCTCCCGAGAAGTCGGGCAGCTCGGTATCTTCCACTTTTTTCCAGTGCCAGAATTCATAGGCGGTCACGAAGACTCCACCGATTACCCCGGCGACAAGACCGAACAGCAGAACCGCACCGAGGCTCTGAGGATCGTCCCGCAACAATCCGATCGCCCACCAGATCAGAGCCATTCCCAATCCGAACGGAAGTCCGTATCGCACCGCCTGTCGGGCAAACCCGGGCCTGGCGCTCAGTTCCACACGTGATGTATCCATAGCATTATCCTCCTCAGGACTGAAAATGTATCTGCAAACGTCGATGTTCGCATCTGTAAGGGATAACATCGGCGGCTTGTAAATGGTTCATTTCATATATTTCCGTCAAGATTTTTTCAGAACTGCGATCATTCAAAAGGAAGAAGATCATGAGCAGCAACAACGGCACACCACGTGCCTACAACACCGGATTCGCTAATGAATTCGCCACCGAGGCTTTGGCCGGAGCGCTTCCGGTCGGGAAGAACTCTCCGCAGAAGGTGGCCTACGGACTCTACGCCGAACAGATCAGCGGTACGCCGTTTACCGCACCGAGATCGGAGAACCGCAGAAGCTGGTTCTACCGCATTCGCCCGTCGGTGGTTCACGAACCATACGGACAGATCGACAACCGGGCATTCCGGAGCGGTCCCTTCGACGAGGTCCCCCCTCCTCCGACTCAGATGCGCTGGAATCCCCCGCCGATCCCGACCGAACCGACCGATTTCATTGACGGGATTCTGACGATGGGGGGGAACGGTACGCCGGAGACGCATACCGGACTTGCCGTCCACCTGTACGCGGCGAACCGTTCGATGGAGGACAGATTCTTCTATAACGCCGACGGCGAGATGCTGATCGTTCCGCAACTCGGAACGCTTGCCGTCCATACCGAGTGCGGAATTCTGGAAGTTCCCCCGCTGCATATCGGACTGATCCCGCGCGGCATCAAGTTTCGTGTGGTTCTGCCGGACGGGAAGGCCCGGGGATATATCCTGGAGAACTATGGTTCCACATTCCGGCTTCCGGACCTGGGACCGATCGGCGCAAACGGTCTGGCCAATCCGCGCGACTTCGAGACGCCGGTGGCCGCATATGAGGATCGCGAGGGAGATTTCCGGATGGTCGGGAAGTTCCAGGGGAATCTGTGGGAGGCCCGGATCAACCACTCGCCGCTGGATGTGGTTGCGTGGCACGGCAACTATGCCCCGTGCCGCTACGACCTGACCCGGTTCCAGACGATCAACACCGTCAGCTTCGACCATCCCGATCCGTCGATCTTCACGGTGATCACCGCACCGTCGGAGATCCACGGGACGGCAAACTGCGACTTCGTGATCTTCCCGCCACGCTGGATGGTGGCCGAGGATACGTTCCGTCCCCCCTGGTTCCACAGGAACTTCATGAACGAGTACATGGGACTGATCGTCGGCGAGTACGATGCGAAGGCCGAAGGCTTCCTGCCGGGCGGAGGCAGCCTCCACAACTGCATGTCGGGTCACGGTCCGGACGCCGAGACGTTCGAGAAGGCATCGAACGCAGAGCTTGGGCCACAGAGGATCGACGAGACGATGGCCTTCATGTTCGAGACCCGCTTTGCGGTCCGACCGACAAAGTTTGCACTGGAGACCGATCTGCGCCAGCCCGACTACTACGAGTGCTGGCAGGGATTGAAGAAGAACTTCGATCCGTCGGGAAAAAAGCTGGAGACGGCCTGAAGCCGGGAGTGAGTCTGTGTTTACGGTGAGGTAGTTCTTCGGCAGAGATCTGCCCGGAGGTTTTTACCGCCACGACACGGTCCGCCGCGGCGGACAGGAAGGATCACCAAGGGAGCGGCTCACCGGACCGGCAGAAGTGCCGCAGTTTTTTGCCGTTGAACTTCGGTCCTTATATATGCAGAAGCCCGGGTCATGTGTGATCCGGGCTTTTTGCATAACTGCAATTAATCAGGTGTAATTCTCATTACGATCACCGACCGCCCCTCCGCAGGCCTTCGGACAGGAGGCGATCCATCAATACGGCAATACTCACTCCTTCTTTCTCCGCCCGCTCCATCAGAAGCCGGTGAACCGTCCGTGATACGGAGGTCGGGACTTTCTCTTCAGTTGAAGGGATCGGTTCGGGAATCCCTTTCCGCCACTCGAGCCGGGCTGCTATCCACGCATTAAATGCTTCTTTGCCGTTTCGCAGCGCTTCTTCAGGAGTATCTCCATCTGACATACAGCCGGGAAGATCCGGGGACGTTATCACGTACCCGCTCCCTTCTTCTGCAGAAAGAGGACGAATCTCGAAAGGATAATCTTCAAACCGAGCCATAGACGTTCGTCAGATTGAATCGATCAGTAGAAGGAACTGTTTGATGTAGACCGGCTTGACCGGACGTGGTGATGTTGTGGGTAGTGCGGCAAAGATATCACATTATCCCCGCTTGTTTCCTCCATACGAAAGGCTTCGCCACCACAACTCAAAAACAAGCCACCAGTCAAGCACCGGACGATATTCCCGTTCGCCGCGATAGTAGGCCTCCACGGATCGCGTAATTGCCGGCAGATCGTAGAGCGGATTGGTCTGCACTTCGGTTGAGTGAAGAAGATCAAGCACATGGTCGCGAAGATGGGCGAAGAGGAGATCGGACTCGTTCTCGTTCATCCCCGCACTTCTGCTCTTCCCCTTCCGCAGCTTCGTCACCACCCAGGCGGATGTGGCCGAGAGTCCGAACGGATACGTTGTTCTCCCCTTGACCAGAGGGAATCCGGTCAGCATCGGCGAGACCTCACGGATATAGCTGTTGTAGAACCGGCCGTCGATCCGCTCGCGAAGCGGAGCCTTCAGAACCGCACGAACATAGGAGGGCTGCAGCAAGGGCATCAGGTTCAGAACCTCGGCATCGACACGGGCCTGTTCCGGTCCGCCGTAGTTCGGGATGCGTGTGCGGAGGGCAAAGAGATCGACGTAGTTTTCCGGGCCGATCTCACGTATCGACGGCATCCCATCGATCACCGTCCGCAATTCCTCGACGGCTCCGCGTTCCATCTCGCGAAGGACTTCCGGCCGAAAGATCGCCGGACGTTCGTATCGGAGAAGAGCGGCCAGTGCCGGAACATCGCCGCGGTACAGAGCCCGTCTTCCGAACCGCGCAAACCGTTTGAAGAGACTCCGCCGCCCGATTTCGCCGAACCCGCCGTCGACGGCAAAGTGACCGGAGCGGGCAAGTTCCTCGCCGTAATGGAGCTTCGAGACGGTCGAGGCGAATTCAATCAGTTGCGTCTGTGCGGCGTAGCTCTGCAACCGACTGAAAAGTCGATCAGGGTCGGGGAGTGAGGACCCGATGTGGTGATATTCAAGGTCCAGACGCCCGGCAATTTCCCGACCGACAATCACATCGGGATGCGTCGGATCGCCGAGTGTGTGGACTCTCCACTCTTCTTTCGGCAGATGCTTCAACATCACAGCCAGAAGCATACGCGAATCGAGTCCGCCGGAAAGAGCCAGCGAAGGGGGATGGTGATACCCTGCAAGTCCGCCGACCAGCGATTCGATCGCACGGATTGCCCGGTCGACCGGCTCTCGGGTGAAACCGGCTCCGAAGGGTTGGCTGCGGCGGGCAACCGGACGACCACGAACGATCTTCAGATACCCTGCCTGACCCGCACGGACAATTCCCCTGACGGGAGAAGCGGTCGAGAACTGGTTATACATCAGCCACCGGCTTCCGAGGACGTTCAGGTCGATCTCCGACCGTTGACCGAGTCCGGCCGTCCAGTCGAGTCTTGTGGAGGCCACCAGACGGTTATCGATCTCGCAATAGTAAAACGTTCGCAATCCGAGCTGATCGCAGAAGAATTCCACCTCCTCATCTTTCCAGCGGAGAGCAACGAAGTGCCCGTCAAGCGACACCGGATCGAACGATGCATCGGACAACCTCTGCCGCCAGGCATCGACGTCCATGATGCTCCTCCCGTCTCCGTCGGCATCGATCCCGACACCGACGACGCCCCATCCCTCTCCCCTCTCTTCATCATACTCGACAAGACAGGTCTCATCGGCCCCGCCGAAGTGCAGGAGCAGTCCCGGAAGATTGATGCTCTGCAGCGGACGAAGATCGGACGGAGTCCGGAACCCGGCCGACTCCGCATCGGTTGTACTGACGACAAGAAACCAACTCATGAACGCGATTGTGTCTGAAAGATCGGAAGTTACGGGAAACGGGGGAGTGGGGAGCAGTGGGAGATCGGCTTTGAGGAGTGAGCTTTGAGCAGTCAGCTTTGAGCGGTCAGGAGTCAGCTTTTGAGAAATCAGCTTTCAGCGGTCAGCAGTCAGCTTTTGAGGAATCAGCTTTGAGCGGTCAGGAGTCAGCTTTGAGAGATGAGCTTTGAGCGGTCAGCAGTCAGCTTTTGAGAAATCAGCTTTGAGCGGTCAGGAGTGAGCTTTGAGAAATCAGCTTTCAGATTTGAGCTTTGAAGTCGGATTTTGACTCACAGCTGACCGCTCATAGCTCACTGCTGACCGCTCATAGCTCACTGCTGACCGCTCATAGCTCACAACTGACTGCTCATAGCTCATAGCTCACTGCTGACCGCTCATAGCTCACCCCTTCCCCTCCTCACTCTCCCCGAAACACATTTTGTACTTTTGTTCATGCCGCAATTCACGCTTAACCAGAAGAAGGCGCACGACGCACAGCGCCACATTTCGATCACGGCGAATGCCGGTTCCGGAAAGACGAGTGTGCTGGTCAACCGCTACTGTGATCTGCTCGAGTATCGGAGCTACGAGCCGAAGGAGATCGCCGCAATTACGTTCACCGAGAAAGCGGCCGCCGAACTCCGGCTGCGGATTGCCCGCGAGATCGACGGACGCCTTGCCGACAACGCCCACAAGGAGATGTGGAGCAGATTGAAGAACGTCCGCGAGAAGTTTCCATCGGCAGTGGTCACCACGATTCACGGGTTCTGTGCGCAGATGCTCAGGGAGTTCCCGATTGAAAGTGGCGTCCCTGCAAACTTCGCCGTCATCAGCGGATATGAACGATCCGAAATGGAGGATACCGCACTGATGGAGGCGATCGAGCAGGCCCTGGCCGACGATCCGGCACCGGAGTTCGAGGGGGCCTATGACATTGCCCGGCGCATCGGCCGCGAACAGATGGAGACCATCCTCCGGCTGATGCTGGCCAACCGCGAAAGCATTCTCCTGAGTCGTCGCCGGGGTCCGCTTGCCCGGGGACGGGAAGAAACGCTGGAGCGCTGGAACAGCGGTGTGGATGCGGCAATCAGAAGTATGACGCTGAACGCCGTGACCCGACCGGCAATAGCCGAACTGATCGACCATCTGAAGCCGGAGCAGGCCGAACAGGCAAAAGCTCTGCTCAGATCATCTGAACGGGCGGAGACGGCCGGAGAGTTTCTGACGCACATCTCGACCTTGCTCAGCGAAATCTTCCTGAACAAGAGCGGAGACGTACGGAAGCGGAGCTACGATCTCTCGGGCGATGAGTTCGACCGGCTGGAGCCGCTGATCGCCGTACTGAAAGGGGCGTTGAAGAATTCCGAGGATTTCCTCGCAGCCGATGCCTCCCCCGCACTTCACGAACAACTCTACGACGACACACAGGGATTGCTGGCCATCTTCGACCGCGCCCTTCTTCTCTACAACCAGCGGAAAGATCTGGTCGGCGGACTCGACTTCGAGGATCTGCAGCTTGTTCTGTTCCAGGCGCTTGAACGTGAGGATGCACGCGAGCGGATCGAGGGTCGCTTTCGCTACATCATGGTCGACGAGTTTCAGGACACAAATGAGTTGCAGTACCTGATCGTCCGGCGCATGGCCCGAGAGTTGCAGGAGATCGATCTGCTCTGCGTTGTCGGCGACCGGAAGCAGTCGATCTACGGATTCCGCGGCGCCGAGGTGGAAGTCTTCACCGAGGCGACCGGGGACATACGGAAAGTCAACCGGGACAAGGGGCGCGGGGATCGTCCCCTGGAGTATCGCGACGAATTGATCGAGCCGGACACCCGGGATGAGAGTCTTGGTGAGATTCATCTCGACGCCTCCTTCCGCCTTCTGCCCGACATCTGCGCCTACGTCAACGCCGCCTGTGCTCCGGTGATGCGTTCATCGGCCGGTTCGGAGTTCGGTGTGGAGTACGAGCCTCTGGTCTGCGCACGCCGGTCGGACGGGAAAGGGAACGTGGAGATCATACTTGCATCCCCGGAACCGAATGAAGATGAGATCGATGAATTGGAAGAAGAGTATGTTCCGGAAGAGGAGTTGATCGCCCGCCGGATTCTCCGGATGATCGAAGATGCCGAGCAGGTCGTCTGGGAATGCCCCGAAGGGAGTGATGCCGAAGAGGGACGTCCGGTCCGCTTCAGCGACATCGCCGTCCTCTGCCGCAAACGGAAGACGTTCGAGAACCTCGAACGCTCTCTCCGCTCCCACGGCATCCCTTTCCTGACCCACGGAAGTTCCGGCTACTTCCGGACGCAGGAAGTCTACGACATGACGAACTACCTCCGCTCGCTGCTGAACAGTCGCGACGACGTTGCGCTGCTGGGCGTACTTCGCTCTCCCTTCTTCGCCGTCTCCGACGCCGAGCTGTATCGCGTCAGTCGCCGGACTTCCGGAGAGAACGACCCGAAAGATTTGTGGTCACGTTGCGTCCGGTGGGTTGAATCGGGCGAGGGGAGCGAGCCGATGGCCCGTGCCGTTTCGCTGCTGGCCGATGACAGAAGCATGGCAAGCCGGATTCCGGTATCGCTCCTGATGAAGCGGATTCTGGAGCGGACCGGATGGCGAGGAGCGGTGGCCGGGAACGAACGTGGAGAGCAGATGCAGGCGAACGTCGACAAGATGATCGATACTGCACGCGAGTTCGAGTCGCGCGGGTTCACAAATCTCTTCGACTTCGTCGAACGTCTGACCGCACAAATCGAAGCCGAGGAGATGGAATCGGAAGCCTCGATCAACTCCAGCCGGGATGCCGTTCGCCTGATGACGATGCACGGGGCGAAAGGGCTGGAATTTCCGGTCGTCTTTCTCCCCGATCTCGACTCCCCCACCCGCATCAGCAATCCTCCCTTCTTCGACAAGGAGCTCGGCTTCGGATGGAACTGGATATACAACGGTCAGGAATACCGACCGATGATAACGGCACTGATGAAGTTGCGCAGACGGGAAAAGGAACGGGCCGAGGAGGCAAGGATCTTCTACGTGGCACTGACCCGGGCGCGCGATATGCTGGTGTTGACCGGTGAATGCAACGAGAACCCGCCGGCAAACACAATGCTCGAGTGGAGTCTGGCCCCTCTCCCCGATCTTCCCGAAGAAGGAATCGTCACGCTCAGCTCCCCGGCACTCCGGTTTCTTGAAGAGGATGGAGCCACCATCACCTCGCAGCCCTGGACGCAGCAGATCCGGATCAACCGATCGATACCGGAGGTCGGGAAATTTCGTCCCGAACGGGATCCCTCCTCGGAGTTCCGTCCGGAATACCTGCAGATCGGCGAAGTGCCGGCAAGGGCACGCGGTGAAATCTATTCCGCTACACAGTTCCTGACCTACTCACAGTGTCCGACAAAGTATTATCTCCGCTACCGACTCGGCATTCCGGAAGAACTGAGTCTGGCATGGGAAGAAGACCCGACAACCGACGACAGCGAGGACGGAACGATCTTCGCCCGACTCTTCCGCGAAACGGCGAAACGTCTGTCGCCGGAGACCGGCATCGAACCGCCAGGGGCGGCCGGAACCGAAGAAGAGAAAGCCCCTTCGGTCGGAACCATCGTCGACGAGCTTCTGGTACTGGAACCGATGGATGAGAAGACGCTGGAGAGGATGCGTGAGAGACTGGTAGAGACTCTGGACGGAATTGTGAAAAGCCCATCGGTAAGGGGACGAATCTTTCCCGAAGGCTCGATCTCCGAGGCCGGGAAGGAACTCCGGATGCCTCTCGGCACCAGACCGAACCGGGAGTTCATTCTGGGGGTTATGGACCGGCTGGTTACCGGGGTCGACGGGACGTTGTCGTTTCTTCAGTTCAAGACGCTTCGACTTCAGGACCGGGATCCGGCCGCAATTGCCGAGAGTTATCTGCCGCAGGTCCGGCTCTACGCCTGGCTCATCTCGAAGCTGAATCCGCGTCAACGGTCGATCACCGGAACGGTTCTCTTCACCGAAGCGCCGGAGCAGCCGCAGGACTTCACCTTCAGTCGGTTCGATCTTGTCCGGACCGAAGAGGAGATCGCCGCGACGATCGAAGACATCCGTGCGGTCAGTTACTCGGGACGCCGCCGCCTTCCGCTGGCGACGCCCCACTGTCCCCTTTGTCCCTACTGGATTGAGGGGGAATGTCTGCTGGGGAAAGAGTAAGGTCAGGGCATCACGACCGAGACGACATTCGACGGGGCATCGACCACGTCGGCATCGACCTCGTATCCCAGTTGCTTGTCCTCGTATTCCCCGCCGTGTGTTCCATGAGCCGCCGGGTACATTACCATATAGACCCTTTCGCCGGAAGCATAACGCTTTTTCAGAAGAGGAGCGTTCGAGGTGAGAACGACACCGGACAACGTATCCGACTGCCCTATGTAGATGTGAACGTCATACGTACCGGGGCGGTAACTGACATCGGCACTTGTACCGACATAGGCGTAGATCCTGAGGTTATTCCCGGTCGGTGCAGGATGGTTGATTGTCGCTGCAAACCGCACATAAGGCTCAACGGATCGAACTATCGAGGTGTCATGGGGGTTGTGAGACTCTCTGACATGTATGGTATCCGTCACCATCGCCGTAAGATTGCTGATCGTCTGAGCCGGAAGCGTCGTCAGATAGACCTCCGGGAAGTATGCCTCCCCTCCGCCGACAAACTGATAACCGAAAATTTTCCGGTGGGTAAATCCCCCCTTGCTGAACTTGAGGACATAGGTTCCGGCGGGGAGATTCCCGAAGCGCCACGACCCGTCGGCCTCGGTCTCCGTCCGGAAAGACGTTCCCTCCACCTCGATAACGGCGCCGCTCTTGTCGGACAGTTCAACTCCGTAGGCATCTTCCAGAATAACCTTCCCCGAAAGGACTCCGCTCAGTCCGCTCCCCGGATCGTTCGGATCGTTCCCGCATGAGAGAAGAAACGCGCAGCACAGGACGACGGCAAAGGGGGTGAGAAATGAGAATGATGCAGACTTCATATCAATTCCGGTTTCGTAAAGTGGATGGGTTAACCTGGAGAGAAGGACACCGTGAGATTTTAAACGTCACAACAACTCGTCACCCCGGAGAAAAAATCCTTCGCGTAACTTCAGGCCATAATCAGAAACCGGAAATCATCAACGAAATTTTAGCGATTCAATGGAACCGTCACTACATCTGAAACAGGGACTGACTCTGCTGGAAAAGGTCCTGAAATTCTATCCCATGATGCAGGAAGGGGAGAAATCCGAAGTCACGCTGACGCAACAGGACTGGCTGGTGCTGATGGATTTCATCGAGAACCCGGAATCGAAGGGACTGGTGCCGGAGAAGGTAAAGAACATGCGGGTGGCGATCGACGACCGGATCATCCACATCACGACGGACGATTGCGAGATCGAGGTGGAGATGGGGATGTAGGGGGAGAGTTCGTAGAGTTGGGAGTTCATAGAGTTTATAGAGTGTGCCTGTAGGGGGCAAAAACATTTGCCCCCCAAGTGTGGAAGTCCGCTATAGGAGGCAAAAACATTTGCCCCCCGAGTGTGGAAACCCGCCGCGGCGGATGAGTGCGAGAGTGTATGAGAAGATCCCCGGAAGAGGAAGAGCCAGCAACCGCAGAGGCAACAACCCTTGCCCCTCACCATTAGAGTTCATAGAGTCGGGAGTTCCTGGAGTTCGTAGAGTGGAGGATATCCGCAGGGGGCCCTTACCAGTGAATCAAGAGCGCGGGGAGAGGTTGCGTTATTCGGTTTTGATCCGTTCGATGAAGCGTCGTACTTCTGCCGGAGTGCGGAGCGTGTGGAGGGTGAAGCGGTCGGCATATTCCTGAAGCCGGTCGATTGTCCGCGGACGTGAGTCGCGGGGGATATTCCAGACGAAGCGGAGGAACTCCGAGTCGAACTTCTCCGGACAGTTGTCGGCCAGATCGGGTCGGGTCCGTCCGTATCCCTTCGCGATGCGCCAGAGAACGCGCCGGAAGTAGATCCGTCTCGGGAAATCGAGAAAGATCACCACATCGGCCCGCGACAGGCGCAGGTGGAACGTCCGGCTGTAGTTCCCGTCGATGATCCACTCCTCCCCTTCGACCACTTCGGTCAGCTTCGCATCGAACCGTTCCTGCGTCTCCTCCACCCACCCCGGCAGCCACCAGAGTCGGTCCAGATGCCAGACCGGCAATCCGGTTATCTCACCGAGCTTCCGGGCCAGCGTCGACTTCCCCGCTCCGCAGGGACCGATGATTGCAATGCGCTGCATCGTTCTTCTCTCCATGATCAGTGGTACAGTCTGAAAGTGCCCGGGTTATCAGCAAGGATTGTGCCAAAAAGAAGTTCGGCGTTTCGCTCCGTGCAATCGTTGGGCAGCCCCCTTCTTTCCCTTACTTTATCACAATGATTGCTCATGCGGCAGATGCCGAAAAAAGAATGGGCAGAGCCGGGACATTCATCTTTAAAGTATTCCTTCCGAACCAAACCGGAGCAGACCATGAGACCTGATCCTTCCGAGAAATCGATCTCCCGCATGGAGAAGTTCGTCGACGCCTACTGCGGCAAGTCGGGAACGTTCACCCATCCGAATCCGGACGTGACCGAAGCTGTGGTCAAGGGGCTGGCCCACCACATCGACACGCTCGGGCGTCCTCTCTGTCCATGCCGGTTCTATCCGGACAAGGAAGAGGAGATCAAGCACCGGACATGGATCTGCGCCTGCGACGACATGCAGATCTACAAGTACTGCCACTGTCTTCTCTTTGTCAACGAAGAGGGTTTTCCGATCACCGAGTATCTGCCGGAAGATCATGAGGGGCGGACGATGTACGGTCTGGTCAAGGACCCGACGCCGGATAAAGGACGACCGTTGCGTGAGAAAGCCGATGAGCGGGAGATCGAGCGGAGAGAGCGACCGTCGTAGTTTGTGAGAGGAACGAGGGGAGCATGTGAGGTTGAATGTCGAAAGGATCTTCAATCACTACCATTATGCCGGATAAAATCAGTTCTTTTCAGGATCTGATAGTCTGGAAAGAAGCCATGCTTCCGACCCGAATGATCTGTCAGGCGATCCGATCCTTTCCCTCTGAAGAACGATATGATCTGCGATCTCCATTCCATCGAATATCGCCGAGGGGTATGACAGGCTTCATCGGGGCGATTACCTTCACCATCTGTCCTGCGCCGGAGGTTCGCTCGCCGAGTTGAAAACGCAGACGCTTCTTGCCGGCGATCCGGAATATCTCTCAAAAGAGGTCGCTGAAAATCTCCGGAATCAGGAGGAGAAGACCGGCAAGTTGCCGTACGGACTCGTCTGTTCTCTGCGAAAGTGTGAGAACGAAGGGACAAAGGACAATGATCCCCTGTCCCCTCGTCCCCGGTCCCCCAATTCTTTTCACCACAAATCCAACTCACCGAAGTTCCGCCATGCAGATCTTCCCTCGACACTGCTCGTCTTCAGTATTCCGTCGTATGCGGCTTGCACGTACATATCGAGATCGACCAGCGGCTTCAGATCCTCCTCCCATCTCCCCATGAATCCTCCTGCCCCACTCGGAACAAAGATGAGGGCAACGGCCGTTACCACAGTATCACCCGGACGCATGTTGAAGGGGCCTGTAGAGACGGCGATTTTCTTGTCCCCCGGCCCGTTATCCCCGTCCCGATCACCGGAAGAGATGAACCGGTACCGCTCTTCCGGAGTGTTGGGCTCGATATCAAACACCCAGTTCCTCAGCGTATGCAAGCCGAGCTGTTCGGCGTTATCGAAGTAGACCTTGTCTTTTCTGAGATATCCCGCTTCCTCATGTCCCGCAGGATAGACGGCCGGGCTTTCCAGGATGTCAACGCCGAGGTATCCGTAGTTCTCATCTCCCCCGCTTGTTTCCGACCAGACGATTCCCAGATCGAGCGAATCGTTGTGGCGCTCGGGAATGACGGTCATCAGCCGGTCGTTTGAAAGATGTCCGATATCGATATCGTAGACCGGAGCGACAAAGCATTCGTGGAGCGTATCGTCCGACATATTGATAAATCGATAGCGGATAATCACCACGTCCTGAAGTCGCCCCGTATCGCAGAAAAAAACCTGTTGTTCCACTTGAAGTCCAAGCGGGTATCCGGCCCCCCGGGCGGAAATCTCACCGATCTCATAACGGGAAAGATCGGTATCCTTGAAAACGGAAACCATCTCTTCATCCCCGATGATGACGGGCCCTCCGGGATAGTCGGCCCTGTTTCTGTCAGCCGGATCGGCCACATAGTCGCCGAAGTAACGATCACGTCCCGGAACCTGCGACGGATCGGAGTTCCAGAACGGCCAGTTTGCTCCATTGTTCCCCTTGTCGTTCGGATCAAAAGGCTCACCGGTAACCGGATTATAATCTATCGAGGAATAGAGACGATAGTTGTTGATCGCCTCCGGTGTCGTTTCCACTTTCGACTGTTCGTATGGTCCTTGAATCCTCCCCGGCACAAACCAGGAACTGCCGGTCAGCGGATTGTAGCTGATCTCCGTGAGCATCCGAGCTTCTCCATTGACGATTTTTTTCGCCCCGAACCAGAAACCTCCGCCGAAGATGTAGGGATTTCCCGAACCTCTCGGCCAGGTTCCACCATAACTGCCGGCAACCACGTTCAGCCCGATGATCCCGTAATTCGAGACAAAGAGCTCGACGTTCGAACGTTGGTTGGGCAGGTTCTCGAAGACTCCGACAGGGACGCGCAGGGCCGGACTGCCTGGGAGTGATTTCTGCTGAGAGAAGGATAGCGGCATTCCCCCCGCTGTGTCGTGCGGACTTTGAAGAAACGGCATGTCCCCTGCGAAAGGAGGACAGGCCTGAGAGGAAGCTTTCGCCGGTGAAAACAGCAGAAGGGCAAACGAAGCGAGCAGGAACGTGGCCAGTCGGACATCCATGATTCTCCTCCGGTAATGGTGATGATTGACATTGCCGGGACAAGATATACATGTGATGGCCTGCGAGTTACATGGAGCGTCCGAAGAGAAATTCCATCCGGTGTCGACCCCTTCCCTTACTCTCCCGTTCCGCCACCATGATCGCTGTAAATCAGCCATCGCTCCTTCTCCTTCAGGAGAATATCGGTCCAGTGAGCTACGGACTCATACTCTTTGCCGTCAGCAAAGCGAAGAGTCTCCTCGCTTTTGTAGTGGACGAGGGCCACGCGTCCGTCAATAACCTGCACGGCCATCGGAACAAGGTTCTGCTTCAGTGAGACGGAATTCGCAAAGTACCAGGTCAGTCCGGCCGAACGCTCGGCCTTGTCGGTCGGACCGTCATCCCCCGAATGCCATCCGGTGAAGTCGGGATGGAACCATGTCAGATAGGCGTCAAGGTCACGTCGGTGGGCGGCGGCCGAATAGTTGAGGACCGTCCGCCAGACCTCGAGTTGCTCTGCGTTCCAGTCGGATGAATCGACCTGAGCCGTCAGCGGCCTGCTTGCCTGAACGGAGAGAAGAAGGAGGAGAAGCAACGCAAGGGGAAGACGTCCTGAGATCGAGAGCATATGTTTTTTCTTCATCTTCATCACCTCACTCGGCCTCGGTTGTCGATTGATAGAAACTGAGCATGTGTCCGTCCGGATCGAGGAAATCGGCGGTCAGTCCTCCGGGGGCTTCGCTGACCGGCAGAACGATCTCCACTCCCTTTGCGGCCAGATCTTCAACGATCTCCCCTATTCCACCGGAAAGTCCGAAGACGATAATCGGCGTTCTGCCCGGAGGATGGTCTCCCTGAAAAATGATAAGCTGAACAGCTCCGGCATCGGCCACCAGAAAGGTGTGATGCTCTGCTGCCTCCTTCCCCTGTCCGCGACGGACCGAAAGGCCGAGAACGTGTTCGTAGAAATCGGCACTCCTTGCAAGGTCCCTCACATAGAGAACGATGGCTGAAACGGACAGATTCCGCATGATTACTGTGATGTTAATGGATGGTACTGATTCGTTCAACCGGAAACCGGCACATCCGCCGACGATTCCGATTCGGGCGCTTCTTGTGCCGAAGACAAGTTCAGCCCCCTCACCGATCCGCCCGATCTTTCCTGTAGTTGCCGCCGAAGCGGAAAATGTGAGGATCACCCGGGACGGAACAGCAGGAGATGTCCGTCCGGATCGTGGGCACCGACTCCGTGGCTCTCCCTTAACTGCTGGTGAAGAGCGCGACGAACGAGACCGAGTTCCAGATGTTCGATGTCGGGCCGCCGGTAACAGGCCAGGGCGGTCAGTTCCGAGCGGATGTCGGGATCAAGCCTGCGAAGCGTTTTGCGGATGGTTGAAAGTCGCTGCCGCCAGGAAGTCGGGGTCAGTCCGAGAGCGTAGACGATCTCCTCCCGGGACATTCCGTGAGCGATCAGGAGGGCGGTAGTCCGGGCCGATGGGGGGAATGATCGAAAGAGTGCGGGAGAGAAGAGAGATTCGGACGTATCCGCCGCAGTTCCCTCTGCGGCTCCCCTCTTCTCCCGTTCCCGTCGCCGATGTTCGCTCCGAGCGGTCATCGCCCCATGGTTCCTCAGAACGCCGTAGAACCAGCGTTTGTTTCCGTCGACCGAGAAGTCGCTCCGTCCGGCATCCAGAGCAACCGCCAGCGCATCGTGCAACAGGTCTTCCCCCTCCTCCTTCCGTCTGGAGAACTTTCGGGCTACGCCGAGCCAGTAGTGATAGTCGTGCAGCGTCATTGATGCCTGAATTATGTTCGATTATGAATCGTACCTGACGGGTTTCTTCTCTTCTTCGGCCACTGCCTTCTCCACTCTGTTCAGCAATCCTTCCGGAAGCTCCCCGATATCGGCATAGATCAGAATTTCCCCCACCCCTTCGGATTCGGCGCGGCGGAATTGATCGTAGAGGGAGAACTCGCTCAGGATTTCGGCACGCTCATCGGGGAACTTTCCGATATGCCGTGCAGTGGTCAGGACAAGACGGTTTTTCCGATTCGCCTTTGCAGAAGAAGGGACCGGACCTCCCAGAACGAGTCTGACCGGGACAATCGGAGCGTAGTGTCGGTACTTCATTCCGGGCGCTCTGGGACTGTCGGTCTCCGCAACAGGCATCCCGCCAACTCTTTCCCCTGTGTTCATTTCCGCCTCGTCCTCTCCATCGTTCAGAACCGCCATGATCTCCCCGATCCCTATGACGCCGGGGCGCAACACGACGGGACGATCCCCACTGAGATCAAGCACCGTCGATTCGATACCGACGCGGCAGGGACCGCCGTCGAGGACCGCGTCGATTCGTCCGTCGAGATCATCGATCACATGCCGGGCGGTCGTCGGACTGGGGCGCCCTGAAATATTGGCCGACGGAGCAACCAGTGGTCCGGTCAATTCAAGCAGAGCCAGAGCAACGGGATGGTCGGGAATTCTGACGGCAACGGTCGGCAAGCCCCCCCGGGCGATGGCGGGGATACTGTCGCGAGCCGGAAGGACCAACGTCAGCGGACCGGGCATGAACGCTTCGGCAAGGAGCAATGCCCGGTCGTCAACCACCGCCCACTCGCCGATCCGTTCCGCGTCGGCGATGTGAACGATCAGCGGGTTATCGGCAGGACGTCCCTTTGCGTTAAAGACCGCCGCAACAGCCTCCGGATCCGTTGCATCGGCCCCGAGTCCATACACGGTTTCAGTCGGGAAAGCGACCAGTTTCCCACTCTTCAGCAGAGTGGCGGCACGTTCGATCGCCCAGGGAAAATCAACACGTGCATCGAGTAGAAGGGTCTTTATGGCCCCGGAATCGGGCATACTGTCCGGAAATTTCGTTTACAGTTTGCACGGAGTCCGATCTTGGCCCCGCGCGTGAAATTCAGTAGCTTTGCGGTTCTTTGCGAAGATACACGAATAATATATCCAATACAGACGGAGGAATATCATGGCACGTCGTTGCGAACTGACCGGGACGAAGCCGGTACACGGGGGAAGCATTTCGCACGCCCACAACGTAACCAAGCGCCGCTTTCTGCCCAACCTGCAGAAGAAGCGGATCTGGCTGGAGGATGAGGGACGGTGGATCACTGTCCGCGCCACCGCCAAAGCTCTGAAAACCCTGGACAAGAAAGGGTACAAGGCAATGATGAAGGAACTGAACGCGAAGTAATCCTCTTCGCCCCTTCTGAAACTTTCAGGACCGCCGTCCGTTTCGGGCGACGGTCTTTTTTTTTCCGACCGATGAAGTTGCATTTTTGCACCTTGCCGAAGGAGAGCAGGAATCCCGAGCCTCCCGCAACCCGATTCCGGATTGTTAAACTTTTCATTTTGCATTTTGAATTGAACCGCCATGTTCGAGGCCTTTGACGTTCAATCCATCATAGAGTGGTTGCAGGGGTTATCGCCGTTGGGCATCTACGGGGCTCTGTTCTTCGCCACGTACATCGAAAATCTGGTTCCCCCCTCTCCCAGCGATGTCGTGATGCTTTTCATCGCAACGCTGATCGGTATCGGAACAATCAATTTCGTACCGGCTCTGGCTGTTGCCACGGTCGGAAGCGTCAGCGGATTTCTCACGGCATTTTATCTGGGTAGACGATTCGGCCGCGCCCTTACCAACTCCAACCGTTTCCCCTTCATCACAAAAAAGTCCGTCCGGAAAGTCGATGAGTGGTTCGACAAGTACGGCTACGGCGTCATCGTCATCAACAGGTTCATGGCCGGCACGCGTGCGGTCGTCAGTTTCTTTGCCGGGATGTCGGAGATGGATGTGAAGCGGACCACATTCTTCTGCACCACATCGGCTCTTGCATGGAACAGCCTCGTGATATGGCTTGGAAGTTTTCTCGGCGAGAACTGGCAGAAGGGGGAGGAAATTCTCAGCCGATACGGACTCGTCGTCTCGATAATTTTCGGCGCAATCGTTCTCTTCTTTCTTATCAGATGGATCGTCAAACGGGTCCGGGGAACGAAGGAAGAGGAGTGAGGCGAATAATCTGCCTCCCCTTGTCTCTCCTCTGCTCAGATAACCTCTGAAAGAATCCGAATCCCTTCCTCCATACCGAGCGCAAAACGGGGATGGGATTCCTGATAGATCTCCATCAGATTCCGGAGCATACGAGCGACGATGTGCCGTCCACTCACCGGCTCGAGAAAGGCCGGATGGAACTCCACACCGATAGATTGCAGGAACTGCTTGCACTGCTCCTCGGTCACCACCACACCGTCGTTGAACGGATCGATGATAAAGTCCTCCTCTCCTTCTTTGTACCTGGCCAGGAAGTGGACCGGAAAACTGACGCCGTACAGGGGTAGACCGAGACGCCGGGCAAGCAGGAGCCAGACGACGGTCATCGTTACCGGAATGCCCCGGCGCCGGTCGATGACGGCATTGAGACAGGAATTGTCCGGATCGTGGTACTTGTTCTGGGACACTCCTTTCCAGAGCTGTTGCCGCACCAGGTAGATGCGGAACTCCCGGATCGCCTCGATCCCCAGATTCGACTCCCGTGTCCGCCAGCGCAGCAGTTCGGCCATCGTATCAAGTCTGGCCCGATAGACCTCCCGATCCAGGTCCGGATAGCGGTGCAGGGCGATCGCCATGGCCCCTTCTTCCAGGTCGAACGTACCGGGTCCGTCGATCTCCTCCCGCTCGGATAATCGCCGCAACTCATTCAGCATACTTCGCAGACCGATTTCATTCAGCGCATCCTGCGCCGCCTGCCAGAGCAGACTGTCGTACGGACTCTCCCCTCTCCCTTCGATAATATCACGCAACTGCACCGTCGCCGGGGTACCGAGTTCGGTCAGCCGACCGAAGACCGCCTCGCGAACGGTCGGATCCGGATCATCGAGCAGCCGGACCAGGGAATCGAGCTCGCGATCAGTCATCAGACATCCTCCAGGTCCGTTTCAATGTGCCCCGGATCGATTTCTCCTCCGTTGCCGACCTTGTGATGAGCTTCAAGCCGGGTGGTCAGGAACTTGAACGTATCCTCGACGGAATTGCTCCGGTGGAAAAGATCGAGATCTTCAGGAGAGATCATGCCGGTATCAACCAGATAATCGAAGTTGATGACGTTCTCCCAGAAGTCCATACCGTAGAGAACGACGGGAAGATGTTTGGTCACCTTGCCGGTCTGCACGAGCGTCAGCGCTTCCATCAGTTCATCGAGCGTACCGAAACCGCCGGGGAAGATCACGACGGCTTCGGCAAGGGACATAAAGAAGAGCTTCCGCATGAAGAAGTAATGGAACTCGAAGTTGAGCGATGCGGTGGCATACTGATTCGGCACCTGCTCGAAGGGGAGGGAAATATTCAGTCCGATAGAATCTCCTCCGGCCTTGTGTGCTCCTCTGTTTGTCGCCTCCATGATGCCGGGACCGCCGCCGCTGCACATCAGGAACGACCGGGCGGCACCCGGCACGGTCACCATTTCTCCCCACTCGGTAAGGCGTCGCGCCAGCTCAACCGCATCGTCATAATAGCGGGCCATCTTCAGCCTGTGGTCAAGCCGCCTCCGCTTCAATGCAAGCTCTTCGTTCTCCTCTCCGGCTCTGGCAATCGCCTCTTCGAGGGCCGCCATTTCTCCCTGCACGGTTTCGATCGGATCGATACGGGCCGAACCGAAGATGACGATGGCTCCGTCGACGTTGTGCCGCTCAAGTCGGGTGACCGGCTCCAGATATTCTGCCATAATCCGGATGATGCGCGCGTCCGGACTGTTGAGGAACTCCTTGTTGTTGTAGGCTTTGATTAACGGGACATCCGGTCCCTGACTGTATGGATGTTGGCTCATTGTAGGCTGTTGATTCTGATGATATTTCTGTTTTCCACCGGTCGGTCGCCGGACGGATCAGGATCGGTTCAATTATCCCGTTCGACTCTTCCTGTCTGTCGTTTCCGCTACAGACGAAGGAGAGACCGATCCGTTCTGCAGGGCGCACACCGGTCCGGACAGTTCCTGATAACGAACGGACCCGCGCTCTCGCTCCTCTGAGAGGGTGTCTTAAAAGTCACGAATTGCAGAAGTCTCTGTGCTTCGTGGTACCTGGCGCCCTTTGTGTCGGCACGCCACGGCGCATCAAAGACCGCAGCGGATGGTGAGATCGACCACCATCCGCCGCGGCGGACACCAAGAGCACGAAGAATCACCAAGTGGTAGAGCATTTCCCTGATACTTCTCTGTGACTGCTCAGACCACAGGAGCACACAGGCTACTTTCAAGAAGCCCTCTCAGGAAAACGGAAGCATGACAAGTCTTCCGCGCATCGGTTCTTCTTCACTCCCTTCAATCCCTGCCACCACTTCCATCTCCGGCACCGCGTATGCCGAGCGGACATATCCGAGTCCGATCAATCCGAACTGCGGAGAGAGGGCCAGACTGGTCACCTTTCCGACCGGTTCGTTTTCGACAACGTCTTTGATTACCAGTTCCCGCCCCTCTGCCGGAACCTGAGTATCCGCCTCCTCGACATCGAATCGAATACCGATCAGCCGACGTTTGACTTTGTCGTAGGTATCGAGGCGGGCGATCACTTCCTGCCCGATATAGCACCCTTTGGTAAAGGAGACGTGGGAGACAAGGCCGGCTTCCAGAGGATTGTATTCCTCGGTCAGTTCTCCCCCGACCTCCCCCCTGCCGGCCTCCACCCGTAACGTCTGCCGGGTCTCCTCGTCGACGGTAACGATGCCGGCATCGGAAAGGGCCTGAGCAAAGAGTTCCGCCCGATGATCCGGCACAAGAGCAAGCAGTCCTCCAGGTCCGCCGAGTCCGGTATCCCGAACAAAGAGGACCTCCTCTCCGTCAAAATCGACCGACAGGACACTTCCGGATTCGGGTTGGGGTTGCGAGAAGAGTTTCTGCGGGACGGAACCGGCCGTCAGTCCGTAGAGACCGAAGAGGGCATACTCCTGCGAGCAATCGGTGGTGGTGACGTCATCCATAATCGTATACTTGTCGATCCAGGAGCGAACCCGTTCGGTATCCTTTCCCTCGAGAAGCAGGAGGATCGCATCCTGACGGGCGATTACCCGGAGGACGTCGATAATTCTCCCCTTTTCGGTTGTCAGAACGGTGGTCCCCTCCTTTCCGGGTTTCAACGATCCGATGTTCCCTGTCGAAAGCCGGTGGAGCAGATCGAGACGGTCGGCTCCGGCAGCGGAGACGATACCCCGGCGGAGACGAACGGCGATAGTTCCGGAGGCGGAGGCTTCATACCCGGTCTTTTCCGGTCGATGTATTTGCATGTTCAGCGCTTGATCAGTGATTGAATGCGGCATGAATATACCGATGCTCCTCTCATACCGACATGTCAGGTTCGTAATGAAGTCTATATCTTTTCGCCCGACAATCACAAAACGAACGTTGCGTATGAGATTCCGGACTTGCTACCCAAGATACATTCTTCAACTGATAATTGTCGCAACGACTATGCTGATCCCCGTCACGTTGCCCGCCTGGCAGCAACGGGTTCACTACCGCATGAACATCCGTCTGCAGCCGCAGACGCATTCATATACCGGCACACAACATCTGACCTACGTAAACAATTCCCCCGACACGATCAGTGAGGTCTACTATCATCTGTTCTACAATGCATTCAAGCCGGCGAGCGGCATGGACCGGCTGGACAAGACCGGACCGGGGGGCTGGAAGGGGATCGATGCCCTTTCACCCGAGGAACAGGGAGATGTGGAGGTGGGATCGCTGGTTCAGGAAGGAATCGCTCTGAACTGGAGCCTCCATGAAACGATTCTGCG
>CBFGQN010000008.1:0-20399 GCA_965650895.1 uncultured Ignavibacteria bacterium
CCGTCCGGTTTCGGCAACCCGTGACATTGTTGAGGAGGTACAGAACGAAGACACGGTGCTGATCGTGACCAGAGAGCAGAACACACTGGCGATCCGGAACCAGACGGGATATTACGTTCAGCTTGCGCAGGATATCGGAAAAAAATTCACCGTCGCCGCCAAGTATGACGTCTTCGACCGGAACACCGACCTCAGCGGCACCGAAGTCCTCTCGACCGCCGACCGGTCGGCCTCGGTCATCGGCTTCGGAGCGATCGGCACGTTCGGTCCGGTCCGGATCACCGCCTGGTACGAGATCCCCCGCTTCGCCGCCGACGAGGCAAGCTATACCGACGGCTCGGGAGCAACGGCAAGCGACGACCTGAAGGATAACAAGACGACAGTCCGGTTCCAGTACAAGTTCTGAACGCTCAACTGCCGGAAAATCGACGAGAGGAAGGGGCGGACGGAATCCGTCCCTTCCCCCCGATTCCTGTTCTCTTCCACCACGTTGATCGGACAACAGGAACGGATTCGTCTGAAGGGTTGTTTGATTCGGCAGTTGTAACGGATGAACATATATTATGCAATTATAACGGGGTTCGGGGGAAATCCGAACAAAGTTGGACAGGATGAAAGACCGGGCCGCCGTAACTTGCCTCATCCGGTGGATCAACCTCGGGAATTTCCCCGGGATCCTGCATACGACCTTCGAGAAGAACCGAAGCGATGACAAGAACCATACGTTCCCACAGCACCATCAACCATGTCTGAGTCTGAGCAATTACAGGAGAAGAGAGAGCCGGAGAAGATCGAAACCGGCACCTCTTCTCTCTCTTTAACAACCAAAGAGCGAAGGCTGGGAGAACGGGCTATCGAGATCGGAATCTACGCCGTCTCCTCTCTCTCGATCATTTTTATCTTTCTGATCTTTGCCTTCGTCACCAGAGAAGCCTCGCCGATCATCGCCCACACGTTCGGGGGGGATGAGACGGAAGCGTCGGAAGAACTGACGCCGGAGGAACTGACGCGGGCACGGGAGATCGTCGGTGAGGACTATCCGATCCTGACGCACGCATCCGAAGTGACCATCAGCGCACTGGCCCACGACAAGTGGGAGCCGAACTCCTCCTATCCCCGCTACGGCATCTGGCCGATTGTCCTCGGAACGATCAAATCGACGTTCGTCGCCCTGCTGATCGCCATCCCTCTTTCGCTTCTGGCCGCTCTCTACACCGCCTTCTTTGCGCCGCTAAAGCTGCGCGAGACGATCAAACCGATCATCGAACTCCTGGCCGGATTTCCGTCGGTCGTTGTCGGCTTCTTCTGCCTGATTACCATCGCCACTTTTGCGCAGCAACTCTTCGGCTACGAGTTCCGACTGAACTCGGTGGTCGGCGGCTTCGGTCTGGCACTGGCGGTGATCCCGATCATCTACACGCTTTCGGAAGATGCCCTTCGCTCGGTCCCCGGATCGCTCCAGGAGGCGGCATTTGCTCTGGGGGCAACGAAGTGGCAGGCAGCCTATCAGATCATGCTTCCGGCCGCCACGCCCGGCATCTTCGCGGCCATTCTCCTCGGACTCGGCAGAGCGTTCGGCGAGACGATGATTGCGCTGATGGCAATGGGGAACGCTCCGATCCCGAGCTGGGACGTCTTCGATCCGGCACGGACGTTCGCCTCGACAATCGGTGCGGAGATGGGTGAGGTCGTCTTCGGCTCCCCCCACTATCAGGTCCTCTTCTTTCTCGGCGTCATCCTGTTCGTATTCTCGTTTTCCATCAACTTTCTCACGGAGTTCTATATCAAGAACAAACTAATCAAACGGTTCAGGGGGAGCGAGTGATGCAGGAGAAGGCGAACGGGAAACGACGGATTATAGGATTCTTCGCACACGGACTTCCGCTGGCGGCAACGCTTCTGGTGATCGCAATTATCGTCGTGATCATCGCGAATTTCCTGATCGGCGGCATGCCGGCTCTCAGTTGGGAATTCCTGACCGCCCCTCCGAAAAACGTCAATACCGAGGGGGGAATCTTTCCGGCGATCTACGGCACGGTCCTTCTGGTGCTGATCATGACGATTGCCGCCGTCCCTATCGGGACAATCACCGCCATCTACCTGGCCGAGTATGCGAAGAAATCATCGCGACTTGCCCAGTTCGTCCGCTTTGCGGTCAACACACTTGCCGGCGTCCCCTCGATCGTCTTCGGTCTGTTCGGTCTCGGGTTCTTCATCCAGACCGTCGGAGGAGGGATCGATAACTGGCAATATTCGGCGAAGATGTCCGAACTGCGGGAGATCCTTGACGAAGCCCCCTCTCCCGTCGCCGATGAGGGCACGGCACCGGTGAGCACGGTTCAGACATTTCTGAGCGGACTCGACGAGGTAAAGTGGGGCAAGCAGGTGCGGCGGCTTGGCCAGTATCCGGACGGAGTCGAGGCGCAGGTCGGCGGCGAACAGGTGGTGACCTATCTGAGCGCCCATACCGATCCGAACTGGGGAAAAGGGAATATCCTCTGGGCCGCACTGACCCTTGCTCTGCTGACGCTGCCGGTGGTTATCGTTGCGGTCGAGGAGGCGCTGCGGGCGGTCCCGTCCGACGTGCGGGGGGCAAGTCTGGCGCTGGGGGCCACGCGGTGGGAGACGATCCGGAAAATTATTCTGCCGAACTCGGTGACCGGTATTCTGACCGGATCGATCCTTGCGGTCGGTCGCGGAGCCGGAGAAGTGGCTCCGATCCTCTTTACCGGTGCGGCCTATTCGCTGGCCGAACTTCCCGGACTGAAGGATCAGTTCATGCACCTCGGCTATCACCTCTACATCCTCTCCACCCAGTCGGTCAACATCGACCAGACCCGACCCCTGCAGTTCGCCACGACGGTCGTGCTGCTCGGACTTACCCTGGCGCTGAATGCGGTCGCCATTCTGATCCGTTCCCGCATTCGCCGCAAGAACAAATAGAACGAACATTATTATGCTGCCAGAAAAAGAGACAGTAAAGATCGATATCTCGAACCTCTCCCTCTTCTACGGAAAGAAGCAGGCATTGAATGACATTTCGATGCGGATTCCGGAGAAACGGGTCACCGCCTTTATCGGCCCTTCCGGTTGCGGCAAAAGCACGCTGCTGCGGTCAATCAACAGGATGAACGACCTGATCGACGGGGTGACGATCACCGGAGAGGTGATCTTCGACGGCGTCAACGTCTACCAGCCCGGCATCAACGTCGTCAATCTGCGCAAACGGATCGGCATGGTCTTCCAGAAGTCGAATCCCTTTCCGAAGTCGATCTACGATAACGTGGCCTACGGTCCGAAGATCAACGGCATCAAGAACAAAAAAGAACTCGACGAGATCGTCGAGAAGAGTCTGCACGGGGCCGCACTGTGGGACGAAGTGAAAGACCGGCTCGACTCCTCGGCCCTCTCCCTCTCAGGAGGACAGCAGCAGCGCCTCTGCATCGCACGGGCGATCGCCGTCAACCCGGAAGTTCTGTTGATGGACGAACCCTGCTCGGCCCTCGATCCGATCTCCACCGACAAGATCGAGGAACTGATTATCGATCTGAAGAAAAACTATTCGATCATCATCGTCACCCACAACATGCACCAGGCCGGGCGCGTCAGCGACTACACTGCTTTTTTCTATCTTGGCAGTCTGATCGAATACGACAAGACGCGGAAGATCTTCACCAATCCGAACGTCAAACAGACCGAGGACTATATTACCGGACGGTTCGGATAGCGCATGGAGCACCGGGATAAAGATTATGCAACGGCCGACCGATCCGATATCGGCATGGTCCGTATCTGGTCCGGCTTTCCCCATCCCCCCGGACCGGGCGGCTTGATACTCAACGCTCACAACTCACAACTGATAGAGATGACTTCAAAATTCGAACGGGAACTGGACAAACTTCGCTCACGCATCATCAAGATGGGGAGCGCGGTCGACGAGCAGGTGGAACTGGCTTTCCGCGCACTGACCGAGTGGGACGAAGGGCTGGCGATTCACGTGATGGGACGGGATGAGAAGGTGGACAAACTCGATATGAAGATCGAGCGGCAGTGCCTTCGCATCTTTGCCCTTCAGCAACCGGTTGCCAGCGATCTGCGGTTGATCATGGCCGCACTGAATATCAACAGCGAGATGGAGCGGATGGGAGACCTGGCCTACAACATCGCCAAGGCGATCTCCACGCTTAAACAATCGCGTGAGATCATCGACCGGCTCGACGTGAAGCAACTGACCGAGGCGGTGCAACACATGGTCCGCCACACGATCGACAGTTTTGTGGACAGCAATCTGAATCTGGCCCTCTCGGTGATGCGAAGCGACCGGCGGGTCGATCAGTACGAGGAGCGGATCAGACGGCAGACGATCGAGCTGATGAAACAGAACTCGGATTTTGTGGAGGCCGGTTCGGCACTGATCATCCAGTTGCGGAACATGGAACGAATCGCCGATCACGCCACCAATATCGCCGAAGAAGTGATCTTCGTAGCCAAGGCCAAGATCGTTCCGAACCGATTCAACGAGGAGACCTACGAGGAGCTGGAACGGGAGTTGAGTGATGATGAAGATGACGAAGGGTAGAGAGTTGAGTTCGTAGAGTGAAGAGTTTATAGAGTTGAGAGTGGAGCAGGGAAAGCATCCAACAATCCTCCGGGTTCATTGCTGATCACTCACTGCTGACAGCATACTCATACCCCTTTTGACGCAATCACGCAAAGGCCGCAAAGAGCAAAGGCGCAAGCTGATCACTGACGGCTCCCTGCTCATCGCTGACAGCTCCCCCATTTTGAATTTCCCTCCCTCTACTTCCTGTACCTCGATTTGATCGTCCCGAACATACGGGCGAAGCGCAGTTTCCAGACCAGACGAACGGCCTCCCAGATAATCGAGCGGGACATTTTCGAGACACCGCTGCGACGGTCGATGAAGATGATCGGGATCTCCTTGATTCTCCCTCCCATGTTCCAGACCAGAAAATTCATTTCGATCTGGAAGGAGTAGCCGTTGGAGGTGATCCTCGTCAGGTCGATCTTCTGCAGCACATCGGTCCGGAAACACTTGAAGCCCCCCGTCCCGTCCCGCAACGGCAACCCCGAAACCCAGCGGGAGTAGACGTTGGCGAAGTAGCTGAGGAGGAGACGGCTCATCGGCCAGTTGACGACGTTGACCCCCTTGATGTAGCGGGACCCGACCACCAGATCGTAGTTCTCGATCTCGCTGAGAAAAGCCGGAATCATCTTCGGGTCGTGCGAGAAATCGGCATCCATCTCCATCGCCACGTCATAGCCCTGTTCGATCGCATATTCGAAACCGCGACAGTAGGCGGTTCCCAGCCCCATTTTCTTCGGTCGCTGCAACAGATGGACGCGCCGGTTTTCCTCGCGAATCTTTGCGATATACTCCCCCGTTCCGTCGGGCGATCCGTCGTCGACAAAGAGGATGTCGACGCGCGGGTCGGCCGCGAGAACTTCGTTGATCAGCGTCGGGACGTTGTCGATCTCGTTATAGGTCGGGATAATGACCAGAGCCCGATCCACGGTAAATGTTTCCGCCACTTCTATCCTGGTTTACGTGTAGTTTGCCGCTGAATCCCCACGGCCGCACCCGGGTTCGCCGTCGGGTCCTTCCTCTTGGTTCCTTTCTCCCTTCCGCTACGCCTGCCCCTTTCTCTGAATCACCCGGAGAATCGTCCGGAAAATAATCTCGATGTCGAGTCGCAACGACATGTTCTCGATATAGAAGAAGTCGTGACGAATTCGGTCCCTGACGAACTCGACGTTTTCAACAATTTCCCCCGCCTGCACCTGAGTCCATCCGGTCAGCCCCGGCTTCACCCGCAGACGACGGGGATAGGCCGGAAGAAGCTTCGTGTACTTCTCCACATAGAACGGACGTTCGGGCCGGGGACCGACGATGCTCATGTCCCCTTTCAGGACGTTCCAGAACTGGGGAACTTCATCGATGTGGAGCTTCCGGATGATTTTGCCGATCGAGGTGACTCTCGGATCGTTCTGTGTCGTCCAGCTTATACCGGCCTTCTCGGCATCGACCCGCATGGAACGGAACTTGTACATGGTGAAGGTCTTACCGGCCAGACCGACCCGCTCCTGCGCGTAGAGGATCGGACCGAAATCTGTCACCTTGATGATCAGGGCGGTCAGGACCCAGAGGGGAAAACCGACCGCCAGAACAAACGCGGAGAAACCGATGTCAAGCAGCCGTTTCAGGTGCTGCTCCCATGCCGGCATAATCTCCGGATCGACTTCGATCAGAGGAATCCCGTACAGGTGATGTGCCCGCGCCCGACCGCTGACGATATCGTAGAGATCCGGAATGATCTTGATCGTGGTGTAGGAGACCGCCGTTTCGGTCATCAACTGCAGCACCAGATCCCGCTCGTGTTCCATACCGAACACGGAGACTTCGACCCTGTTTTTTCTGATGATGTCGTTCAGATCATCCAGCCCGCCGATCGCCTGGGACCGGAACTCCTGCGTTCCTCCTTCTCCGGTCGTCACCGTCCCGACGACGTCATAGCCGAGTTCCGGCATCGTCCGGAAAAGGTTCAGCAGATGACGGCTGCGCTGCGAGTCGCCGATAATGATCGTCTTCCTCAGGCCGATTCCCATCCTGCGAAGCTTCTTCACCAGTCCCCGCACGACAACCCGTCCCAGTCCGACGGAACCGGCGACAAAGACGAAATAGAGGAGCAAGGCAATGAAGCGATAGCTCCGCTGACCGCTCGGTATGGATTCGGTTCCGAAATAGACAGCCGCAACCAGGAAGACAAAGCCGAAGAGGATCACCTTCAGAACGGAATAGTACTCATCGAACAGCGCACGGTTGTGGACGTTGACGTAGACTCCGGCAAACCAGAAGAGGAACATCCAGCAGAGAACGGCAAAGGCGGCAGTGGTCAGGGCCACAGCCGGAGGATACCCTTCGATATCGGCAAAGAGACCCGAGTGAATCCGGATCAGATAGAAGAGGATGCCGGAGACGAACAGGGCCAGAATATCGGTCAGGACCACCAGTCCCTGAATTCCTTTCGGGGACTTGATGAAGTCGAGAATCGAGGCGACCAGTGTTTTCCGCTCGGTCTCCCTTCCGTCCTCTACCGTTATGTTCGGTGCTGCTCCGTGCATTGCCGCTGTGAATCAGTCAGATGCAAATCAATCAAGCTGATGGTTGATGCGTGGGCTATTCCACATCGCCAGTCCCTTACCGGAGAAGATCGCCCGAAAGGAACCGATCGTCAGATAGGCGATCATCAGCGTAAAATACAGCGGATAGCCGATAATCGGCAATTTCGCTCCGGCAAGCTCGATCAGCAGTCCCACCAGGCTGAGCGCTCCCCAGGCCAGGCCAAGTATTCCGACAACCTGATAGACGACTCCATCCCCCATCAGAAGGATCGATGAGAGGAAGAGCAAGAGAGCCGGAACGGCGGCCAGGTTTCGCAGGACCTTGTGCGACCAGATCTGGAAACCGATCCTGCTTCGCCAGGGCCAGCGTGTTCCGTCGTAGCGGAGGAACGTGGCCATCGACTGCTGTCCCATACGCAGACGCCGTTTGCATTCGGACCAGAGATTCCGGTCGTTCAGTTCCTCGACCACCGCTGTCGGTTCGTACCAGACCCGCTTCCCGTTCAACGGAATGGTGATCGCCAGGTTCAGATCATCCGACATACCGAAATCGGTCAGAGGCGTATAGTAGCCGTTGCGGACCGCAAAGCATTGTCCTGTGGGACTGACCGTGGAATGCCACAGCGATTCGTTCCGCCGCAGCCGGTCCTCCATCCCGTGATACGTCGTCTCCCCCACATTCCCCGTATTCCTGTCGGTGTCCCGATACGTAACGCGGACAACCACTCCGCCGACTTCATCATCGGCAAAGCAGGAGACGATGGTATTGACCAGGTCCTGCCGCATCTCGATATCGGCATCGCAGAAGATAATGATGTCGCTGTCGGATTCGGCGGCCATCGTGTAGACGATCTCGGTCTTCCCCACGCGGTTGAACCGTCGCAGGGAGATCGACGGATCCAGTTTCTGATACTCCCGGACAATATCGTCGGTCCGGTCGGACGAAGCGTCCGACCCGATCATAAACGTCAGCCTTTGACGGGGATACGTCAGGTCGAGATAGCTCTGTAACCGGTGGCCGATCACCCCCTCCTCGTTATAGGCGGCCATGACGAAACAGACATCGGGGAGATAATCCTCCGAACGCCTGATCGGTCGCGGTTGCAGCCTGGCGAGCAGACTTATCAGCAGCGGGTAGAGCGCGAAGACGTAGAGAAGCCATACGAGCGAAACCCAGAATATTATCTCAAGCGGAAGCGTCATGCCGTCAATTCCGATGCAACTTTTCGTCTGTTTGCAGCCGTCAGGAGAAGTTCCTCGAACCGGCGACCGATCTCTCCGACCGAATACGCCGCCTCGACAAACCCCCTTCCCTGTTCGGCAAAAGTTTTGCGATCTTTCCGGTTCTTCAGCAGACGAATCACCCCTGCGGCGATCTCCTCGGCAGTATCCCCGTTGAGATAGTGTTCCCCCGGACGGGCCAGATTCCCCTCGGCACCGATCGATGTGCTGACGACCGGCAGACCGGAGGCCATCATCTCCACCATCTTCACACGCATTCCTCCCCCCACTCTCAAGGGAATGATGCCGACCGATATCGAACGGTAGTAGGGAAGAATATCGTCGACATACCCCTCGATCCGGAACGAGTCCGACGGCGGAGGGAGTTCGTTCAGCGGCGGGGCCTCTCCCACCAGATAGCAGCGAGCGGTCGGCACCTCGCGCAGGATCATCGGCAGAATATCATTGGCGAACCAGATGGCCGCATCCCGGTTCGGCGCCCATTTCATTCCTCCCAGAAGAATCATCGATCCCTCCTCCCGTTTCTCATCCCCCACATAGTCGAAACGCTCCAGATCGACCGCCGCCGGAATCGTCTCGACGTGCAGACCGGGAACAAGAGTCCGGATTGTCGCCGCATCCCGGTCGGTGATCGCCGCGCAGACATCCGACTTCGACATCTCCTCGACTTCAAATTTTTTCCACTTTCCGCACTGCGATTCCAGCCAGAGACGCATCAGCGGATTGCGGCTGCGGTCGGTATGGCGTCGCCAGATCTCATGTTCGACGTTGTGACTTCTGAAGAGATAAGGGAGACCGAATTTCTCCTTCATCCAGGAGCCGTAGGCGGCCATGTGGGACTGATCGACATACATCACATCGAACCGTTCGCTTCGGGCCAGACGGTCCAGAAGATCATACAACGCCGGCAATTCCTTCCGGAGCTGCGTGTAGGGTCGGTCGGCCAGAATCGTTCTGGCCGCACCGATGATCCTGTTCCCCGGATCGAACGGGAGAACGTGCATGCGGACTTTCGATTCCAGCGGACCGAGGTCGAACGGGCCTTCCCCTTCCTCCGGTGCAACGATATGCACCTCATGGCCGCGCTCCGCCAGACCCGACAGAGCGTGGTACATGCAGATGCGCGCCCCGTCGGTCAGAGGCCAGGGTATGCGCGATGTAATGCCGAGTATTTTCATGCCTTTTCGATTGCCTTCACCGAGTTCGCTGCCGGGAAACCGGCACCGGATCGGGAAACGGAGGGTGAAGTTAAGAGAATCATCCGTTTACACCGGTAACGAAAATCATTCCGTCTGCGAAATTCCCCGGTTCTCCTCTCCCTTCCACTTCAGTCATGTTTCAGTCGGATGGCCCGCAATCTGTTCAGGCCGGGCAGATCGATGACTTTCAGGAGGAACATCGCCCCGAGAACAACCGGCAGCAGGATTCCCCCTTCGACTACCGGCGAGACGTCGAGCAGATAGGCCAGATAGGCTCCACCGCCGAAGAGGGCGACGATTCCTCCGAGACGGACCAGAGCGTAGAGCGCCTCGCGACGCCAGCGGGGACGAAAGATCGAGAGCTGGTAGGCGATCTTGCAGGAGACCGCAGCGATCTTCCCGGCAAGGATACCCGGCACTCCCCAGAGCAACGCTCCGGCAATCTGGAACCCGAGAGCCAGCAGCAGCGCACCGATAGTTCCGGCCATCACCTGACGATGTTTGTTGATGCCGATCAGAGACTGATCGTAGAACATCACGCCGAACTCCAGCAGATTCGTCAGGCAGTAGACCCGAAGGATCCAGGCGCTGGAGACGTATTCCGGTCCGAAGAGCGAAAGGATCTGTTCGGCGAAGATGAAGCAGAACATCCCGATCAGAATGCCGACGCTTCCCAGGATTCTGGTGCCGATCGACAGGATCCATTCCCCGCTGATATCCTCTCTGGTCCCCCGCCACGCCTGCGCAATCAGGGGTTGAAGTCCGACGCCGATAGTCGAGGCGATAAAGGCGGTGCCGCCGATCGGCAGAATCGCCGCCATGTAGTCGCCGACCGGATCCTTGCCGAAAACGGCGTTGATAATCAGCGGTTCCACCCGACCGAAGATCTGGGCCGAAAGGACCATCAGGGCGACAGGGGCCGAGCCGTAGACGACCTGCTTCAGGTAGCGAAGCGGAACGCGCCGGGGCGCTCCCGGGGTGGCGAAATAGCGGCGAAGGATCGGATAGGTGACGACGACGAATCCCGGCACGTTCGAGAGGAAGAACGTGATGATCACCGAGAGAACGCTCCGGGCAACCAGATCGGGCAGCAGAAGAATCGCCAGGATAAAAATGCTCATATCCATCACGCTGATCCCGGCAACCACCCAGGTTCTCCCCCTGATCCGCCAGATCATCTCCATCGCCTGACGCATCCCCGGAAACCGGCTTGCGATGAAGACCACGAACAGACCGGCAAGAATCAGATACCAGTACTCAGCATCGCCGAATGCCGCAGCCACCCCGAGCGTAACGGTGGCGGCCAGAAGGAACGTCGGAATTCGCAGAAGGACGGCTGAAGCGAAGGGGAGCGAGGCGAAATCTCTGGTGACGGCGACCTTGGGAAAGACGAAGGCAAAGATGCCGAAGTCGATCACCGCCGAGCCGATCGTCGCATAGGTCTGCATGCAGAGGCTGTAGGTGTCCCACCCGCCGGCCCCCAGCTTTCGGGCAATCAACGGCTGAAGGGCCAGGGCCAGCAGACCGGTGATCCCCTGCAGAATGATGGTCAGGCTGATGTCCGACCCGACGCTGACCGCTGTGAAGAACTTGCGGATATTCATACGCGGTCCGACGAGGTGTGAGGGATGCCTGCCGGTCTCTCCCCCCCTTCTCGTTCCTCCATCCGTGAGCGTTGGATGGTCTGATCGGACAGGACATAGTCGATCACGGCAAAGAGTGCGGCATAGATCACCAGATGAAGATATGTCGAGAGATTCTGTGCGGTCAGATTCGAGACAAGGAGTCCGACGAGTCCGCTGACCGCCCCGACAAGAAACATCCGGTGTTCACGCGACAGAGTTCCGTAGCTGGAGAACGGAATGCGGATCAGCGGTGAGAAGAGCGTGAACAGAAGAAGAAGGCCGGCCGGGATGCCGAACTTGTAGATGGGAAAGAGATATCCGTTGTGCGTATACCCGGTCCTGTGGGAGTAGCGGACGGCAAGATCGTAGAACAGATACCGGACCCCGTAGCCGTGGCCGATCACCGGCGAAGCCGGTATCCTCCGCTCGATCAGCGTCTTCGATTCCAGAATCCGGGATTGCAGCGAGGCATCCCCTGAGAGTTGTTCCATCGTCGCCGCCCGTCTGCCGATGCTGTCGAAGATCGACTCGATCAGCGAGGGAAAGACCAGCGAGGCAACGCCGAGATTGAGGAGAACAATCAAAAGGAAACTGGCCCCGAACCGGAAAATTCTGGCAAACGGGACGAAGAGCAGTCCGAACAGGATCGCCGCCATCGCGCCGACAATCGGTCCGCGTGAGAGGGAGATCACCAGAACCGCCCCGCCGAATGAGAAGAGACCGATGCCGATCAATCGTGATTTCCACCGATTGGCAAACGTGATCCAGGCGAAGCAGATGCAGACGAAGACAATGCTCAGATGTTCATAGATCGTCGAGCGGGCGTTGACCTCGCCGTAGGCCATCAAAGACTCGATCACCCGCTCCTGATACTGCGTGACGTTGATCACCCCGTTGGCGACGGCGACGATAACAATCCAGATCGCAAGCGTATAGACGGCACGGTCGTTCTTCAAGAACTTCCGCATCGGGAAATAGATCAGGACCATGAAGAATCCGAGGAACTCCCGGATAAAGAACCGCATCTCCGCTTCGTGAAGAAGCGAACTGATCAACGCAACGCAGAGACAGATCAGCACAGAGGAGAGAAGAAGCCAGTCGAAAGCCGAATGAACCAGGCGTCGTCGTCCTACCACTACTTCCCGGACAAACCAGGCGACCAATCCCGGAGGACCGTAGACCGAATAGATAAGTTCCTCGACTCCGAAGGATCCGTCCGACGTCCGGACAACAAAGACCACCAGGGCCAGGACGGCAGTGGCCAGCCAGAGCTTTTCGTTGAGAGCCATCAGCCAGACCGAACCGAGGAAGACCCCGATCACCAGAGGCATCACGCCGAACGGAAGGGAGACGACGGTTCGGGGGACCATCCCCTCGACATAGAAGGAGACAAGAAGGAGAAGAACCGTCAGTGCCGCAACGACCGGAAAAGTCGTCAGGAACAGACGGAGCGTCCCTCCGTCCGCATCGAATCCTCGCGGCAGCATCCGGTACCTCATGTCGACGACTTTCTTTTCTTCTGAACCGGAAGCCGGATTTCCTGGTCGACAACCTTGCGATAGGCTCCGTAGCGTTCGTTCAGCGAACGACTCCAGGCAATCACCGCAATGATCAGATAGCTGATGATAATCGTCCCGATAAAGGCCGAAGCCAGCGCAATCGAGCGTCGCGGGCGGGCCTTCTTCGTCGGCGGAGCCGCCTCGTGGAGGAAGAGGAGCTGCGGAATATCTCTCTTCTCGTCGAAGAGCATCTGCTGGTACATCGGCTCGACGATCGCCAGCAACTGTGCGTTGACCTCGTAATCCTGTTTCAGTCTCGCATACTCTACAAGAGCATTCGGCAGAGCTCCGACCGCCGGACCGATACCGGCCCCTCCCCCCTCCAGTCTCCGCCGCTCGGCTTCGTATTCCCGGAGCAACGCTTTCTGCTGGGCCACCGAAGGGTCATCCGCCCCCAGCATCTGCTCCATCATGCCGACAATCGCCCGCTGCGAACTCTCGTTGACCCGGGCCTCAAGCAATGCGGTGGCGGTGGCCGAAAGCTGGGACTCCGGCTCGTAGATATTCGTCCGCCTCATGTACTCCTGCATCCTGTCGGCAAGCCTGTTCCGTTCATCCCGGAGCTGGTCGTATCGCTCCACGATAAACCGGGTAATCGGCTCGGTCTCCTGTCGGTTGAGTTCCTTCAGCAGCGAGTTCGTGTAGCGGATCACGTCGTTGGCGATGGCGGCCGCCCGCTCCGGATCGGTGTCGTAGACGCTCACGCTGATCGGTCCTTCCAGATCACTCTCGAACTCAAGTCGTGCGGTCAACTCTCCCAACGCCTTGAAGTACTCACCGGGGGCAAGTTCGTAGACTTCGTAGAGGTTGTAGGCCTTGATCAGCGAATCTTTCACCGCATCACTGGTCATCACCGAAAACGTCGTGTAGCCGCTCTCCGGTCCCCTCTTGCCGATCAGCTTCGAGATCGAGAATCCCTGCAGTCCCCCCCCGACGTCGCCGATCAGGTTGTCCAGAGGAGTTCCCGATTTGCGCGGAGGGACCGAGACGGCCGTGGCCATGAACTCCGGTTTCACCTCCCAGGTGACATAGTACCATGTGGCCGCCGACACAAGGAGCGCCAGCAAAAGAACCCACCACCAGGTCCGCCGGACCAGTCGGTACTGTTCGAAGAGGATGATCTGCCCCGGAGGAAGCTCCGTGAGGAGTTCCCGCGATTCGCTCACCAGAACCACTTCCCTCTGTTGTTGATCGTGTGTATCCATAAATCCGATGTAAAGACAATACGCTCTGCTCTTCCGCACTCCCGTCAACGGGCACCGACCGAAAGCCCGAGCCATAACTGGGTCTGCTCTTCGGTTCCTGCATTTTCCCGATCAATCGTCCGGGCAAAAAGTCTCGTGTGGAAATAGATATTCCGCAGAAATTCATAGTCGATCCGGATATCGAACGATGTACTGGTCTCCAGATCGCCGTCGAGGAACTCGACCGTATCGCTCGATGTCCCGTCGAACGTCCGCCGTATATCCCCCCCCACATTTCTGATCACCACACCATCCCGGGCAACGTTCGCCCCGTGCTTGCCATAGCCGAAGGTGAACCGGGCGTGAGCATTCGGCAGAGGCCAGACCGTCACTCCGGTCTCCAGAAGGAACGAGTTCGGATCAAGACCGGAAGCGGCCAGGGAGGAACCGTCGTGGACGTAGGCGTTGAGTTCCTTGAAATGGGAATAGACATAGGGCTCCAGCCGCGTGTATGACACGGCAAGATCCGTGATTGAAACCGGAAATCCGGTCACGCTTCCGGCCAGCCGCCAGGCCGTCTTGTTCCCCCAGTAGCCTTCACCGATCCGGGAGAAGATCAGGTCGTCCAGCATGAACTCTCCTTCAAGGAAGATTCCCTCCGGCAACGATGCCGTTATTCCGGCATACATCAGCGTGTTGTCCCGGTCGCGGAGATAGTGCTCCTGCGACTTGAAGAAGTTCAGCGGATTAAGGTAGCCGATCTCGAAGGGACGACCGCTGTAGATCACCGATTCGCCGACCGAGAGTCTGATGCCGGCAAACGGTCCGACACTCAACAGGTGAGCCGCCACATACTTTGAAGGGATCGTCACCCCCGGTCCGGCCGCGTTGCCGGTCGTATCGTCCAGCAGCGAAGCGTGCAGGTGAGTGAAGGCGACCTTTCCGACCTGGCCCTGCAGTCTGAGATAATCGGTGTTCGACGGAAGATCGGCACCGAAGAGAAGGGTTCGTTCTCCGCCGACACCAAGCCGGATCGGCTCCCGACCGATCTCGGCGGCAAATCCCCGGAAGTCGGCCCGCAGGTGAGCCGAGCCGAAATCAATATCCCTCTGCGCCTGTATCACCCCGAACTTGAACGAGCGTCCGTAGCGTGGATCGACCCGCACCACCGTATCGTTTCCCACAATTGTCCCGTTGGTCGCCCGACCCGAAAAGCCGATGTGATCGAGAACGGTCCCCCGAACCCGAACGCCCCCCTGAAGAACGGCAGCTCCGGAACTCCGCTCGAAATCCAGCCGGTATTCCCCGTCAAGCACCGGATCGAGAAAGATCGTCGATCTGCTCCCGGTATCGTACCAGGCGATGCCGGTGAACGGACGGGAATCGAAGGGATTGTCGAAGAACTCTTCCTGATCGCCCGACAACGGAATGACAACCTCCCGTTTGTCCAGCCCGAGATCGGCCCGCAACTCCACCAGTCTCCACTCCCCCTGCTCCCGCATCGATGGGGCAAGCCGTTCGTCGGCAACGGCTTCGCGGAGGAAGTCGTAGGCGGCGCGACGGGAGATCGGAAGATGCTCGATCGGAAATGTCGGGATCGCTCCTGCCCGGTGGAAGCGCTCCAGCAGAAGCGTTGCCGGATGATCCGGCGGCAGCAGATCGGCCTGCCCCCATACCGGACCGGCACCGGCCGCAAGCAGAATGATCGGAAGAATCACGACAACCGCAGACCGAAGGCTACGGAGGCCGTCTTTGTGGAAACGGTATCTCACGGATTATCCGGCGAGAGTTTGTTGATGATGTCGATCACCGTGTTGATGATCGTCAGGACACTTGCGGCAATAAAGAGAATCGTCCCGGCCTGTTCAAGCGCCGTTCGTGCGGGCGTATCCCGTTTGCCCGGAACGTAAATATGATCCCCCGACTCCACCTCCGCCTCTACTCCGTCCCAGACTCCGGTCCCGTATTTTTCCACCTGTACCCGGTCGGGTGCGGCCGCCGCCGTATACCCTCCCGCCTGCGCGATATAGTACTCGTACTTCTCCCCCGATTTATATGACACCCACCCCGGATGCCGGATGCGACCGCTGACGTAGACCTGTCCCCGTTCGCGTGGAACGTAGATCTCGTCGCCGTGCTGAAGGATCACGTCCTTGCTCCGGTCTCCCCCCCTGAAGATGGAGACAAAGTCAGCCGAGACGAGGTTCTGCTGCATTTCCCTGTCGGCCTGATAACGGAGCGTATCTTCAAGATTCAACTGACTTGTGGCGATGCCGGCAATAGGGTCGAGTTGCTGGGTTTTCGGACGCAGAGCCAGCGGATCGGAAAGTCTTCTGATGTAAGCGCCGTTCAGCGAGGCGAAGGGGGTAAAGCCTCCGGCCCGCCCGATCAATTCGCTCAGTCGGGTCTCCCCCGGCACAATCGCGTAGGTTTGCGGAAAGACGACTTCTCCCTGCACGGTTACCACGCCGGTGCTCGTCACCGTCTCCCGTTCGACACCCGGCACGATGATCTGATCCCCCGGCATCAGACGGAACGAGCGGATCAGGCTGCTGTCGGCCAGGTTGACCGGAACCCGTTCCTGTCCGCCGTTCGCAATTCTGACGACGTATGCCTCACGCGGCAAAGCATCGTTCCGAAATCCTGCGGCCAGGTTCAACAGGAGCGCAATATCATCCCCCTGCCGGTAGCGCAGACCGACGATGGAATTGTTCACCGCTCCGGCAATCGAGACCGTCGACGCAAAGTTGTCCGGGAACTCCACGATCACCTGATCCCCTTCCCGCAATGTCGGGTTGTCCCGGTCGTGACCGAAGGCACGGTAGCGGATCAGGTCGGCCTCGTCCGATGTCCCGTCCGCATGGCGGACGACGACGCGACGGATGACTCCCCCTCCGCTCTGCCCGAGTCCGACGTTGCCGAAACTGCTCTGCGAGTTGTTCCCCAGCACCGTCTGCTTGCTGATCTCCAGCAACTGCTTGTCGACGCTGGCAAGTTCTTCCGGAACCTGATTGGCGGCGTCGATCGCCGTCGTCACCCGGTCGGCCGAGGTCATGATGTAGCGTCCCGGCGCAATCACATTTCCGCCGACGTTCACGAAGATTGCCCGGGGCATCTGCAACGATACCTTGACCGTCCCGAAACCGGCGCTTCGTCTTCCGAAAACCGTCTGCAACGTATCCTCCAGCTCCGCAAGCGTCATACCGTTGACGTCCACCGGCGTCAGGCCCCGCGGAAGGACAAGGATGTTGTCCATCCCGACAACGACCGGAAAGGCGGCCAGATCTGTTGAGACCATCAGGTAGTCGTTCGGCCCGACGTAGTAATAAGCCGGATCAACCCGACGTTCCACCGGGTTGAGTTCCGAGAGGTTGGTCGTCGGGAACCGACTGGTCCCCTCCTCCTCTCCGAACATCTTCCTGATGTCGGTGCCGGTCACCGGCTTGTCGGTCGGCTGCGCGCCGAGCCGTGTCTGGAGCAGAAACAGGGAAAGGAAAAGAAGGACCGCAAGGGACGCCGTTCGCGATGCAGGCGTTTTCGTTCCGGTCCTTCGGTATATCATGGCACTCATTCGCCTGGACTGAATCATCGTGAATTATCCGTCAGAAACTGATGAACGATGCGGGCTATGCGCTCGGCGGCATTTCCGTCCCAGAGAGGGGGACGGATCGAGCCGACGTCTCCGGACCCTGCAACCACCCCACGCACCGCACGGCGCACGTGTTCCGGATGGGTTCCCACCAGTCGGTTTGTTCCATGCTCGATCGTCGAAGGGCGCTCGGTGGAGTCGCGCAAGGTCACGCAGGGGACTCCCAGCCAGGTCGTCTCCTCCTGGATTCCCCCCGAATCGGTCACCACGCCCCTGGCTCCGCGGACCAGTTCGATAAACTCGCGGTAGCCGGCCGGTTCGGTCAGCTCCCAGTTCGATTCGCGTGAAAGTTGTTCGGCAAGTCCCGACGCCTGCAGGACATTGTTTGTGCGGGGGTGGACCGGAAAGCGGATCCGCATCCCGTCCGCCCCCTCACGTATCGCCCCAAGGAGTGCGGCCAGCGCTTCATGGTCGTCCACATTCGACGGACGATGCAACGTCAGCACCAGATAGTCACCGGTGGTTTCGGGGGGAGGGATCTCCCGGACGAGAGAGGCCAGCGAGTCGATCATCGTATTCCCGACGAAGTGAATACCGGTCGGCGACATCCCCTCGCGCAGCAGATTGATCCGTCCGCTCTCCTCGGTCACAAAGTGAAGATCGCAGATCGCATCGGTGACGATCCTGTTGATCTCCTCCGGCATCTGCCGGTCATGGCTCCGCAATCCCGACTCGACGTGGGCAACCGGGATGTGGAGTTTCTTGGCGACCAGCGCAGCCGCCACGGTCGAGTTGATATCGCCGTAAACGACGACCAGATCGGGCTTCAGGGTCAGGCAGACATCCCGCTCGAAAGCGGTCATGATCTTCGCGGTCTGCTCGGCGTGCGACCCGGACCCCACCTCCAGATGGAGATCGGGAGGGGCCATACCGAGATCGCGGAAGAAGACATCCGACATGTTGGCGTCGTAATGTTGCCCGGTATGGACCAGCAGATGTTCGATATCGGAAAGGCCGGTCAGTGCGGCGGCCACCGGGGCGGCTTTCATGAAATTCGGTCGCGCCCCGACCACGGAGACAACTCTCTTCACGCTCCCCCCCCCAGCAACCGGATTCTGGAACGTTCACCCTGCACCCCTTTCGTTGCGTTCCGCGTGTCGACGATCAGCTTTGCGTTTCGGACGATCGCTTCGTAATCGAAGAGCGTATGGTCGGTTGTAATCACCACGATATCGGCCGAGGCGATCACATCGTCCGTATAGGAAATCGCCTCAAGTCGCTTGCCGTGCAGATCAAGTTCGGGGATGAAAGGATCGACATAGCCGATATTCTCCGCCCCGTCCTCGCTCAGCAGTTCCATCACTTTCAGGGCCGGACTGTGGCGCAGATCGTCCACATCCCGCTTGAAGGCGACACCCAGAACAATGATCCGGGCATCCTTCAGCGTTACCGGCAAGTGGGCGACCTCCCGCAGGACCATCTGCCGCACATAGTAGGGCATCGATTCGTTCACCTCGGCGGCCAGCGTCACAAAGTTCGTCACGAAGTCGTCGCTCCGGGCAAGCCAGCTCAGGTAATACGGATCGATCAGAATGCAATGTCCCCCGATTCCCGGTCCCGGCCAGAAGGGCATATAGCCGAACGGCTTCGTTGCGGCCGCCTCCACCACCTCCCAGATATTCACCTTCATCCGGTCGCACAACTGCGCCAGTTCGTTGACCAGGGCGATGTTGACCGAGCGGAAGATATTCTCCAGCAGCTTCTCCATCTCGGCCACCTTCGGCGAGGAGACTTCATGCACATGCTCGATAATCACCCGGTTGGCGGTCGCCGCAGCTTTCGTACAGGCGGGGGTGACCCCCCCGACGACGATCGGCGTGTTTCCGGTATGCCAGACCTTGTTGCCGGGATCGATCCGCTCAGGCGAGAAGGCCAGGAAGTAGTCCTCTCCGACGGTCAAGCCGCTTTTGCGAAGAATCGGAAGGACGTAGTCTTCGGTCGTTGACGGAAACGTCGTGCTCTTCAGGATCACGCACTGTCCCGGCTTCAGATGTTCGGCAATCGACTCCGAGGCATTGACGATATAGGAGATGTCCGGATCCTTGTTCGGTGTGAAGGGTGTCGGAACGCAGACGTAGATCACGTCGGCGTTCGTGATCACCGACGGATCGGTATCGGCACTGAGCAATCCCTTCTCCACGGCATCCCGCACGACCTCATCGTCAAGGTCCTGAATGTAGTTCTCTCCCCGACGCAGCATGTCGACTTTCCTCTGATCGACATCAATGCCGAAGGCTTTGATCCCGACTTTGGCGAACTCAACGGCAAGGGGAAGACCGACATAGCCGAGCCCGAAGACCGCAACGCTGAAATCCCGTGACTCGATTCGCTGGAGTAGATTCATAGGCTGTGTGAATTGCTCGTTCCCTTTTATCAATGTTCCTGCTGTAAAGAAGACTAAAGGTACAAAAGGGGGAACTCAATGCAAGTGATAAATGGAATACCCTTTTCGGCTAAAATCTCCTATAAAAGGGGTTTCAGAAAACGCCCCGTAATCGAATCCGGATCGGAGGCGACCTCCTCCGGAGTTCCGACGGCCACAACCCGTCCCCCGGCTTCCCCCCCTTCCGGACCGAGATCGATCACGTAGTCGGCCGATTTGATCACATCAAGGTTATGCTCGATGACAAGGACCGAATGTCCTTCGTCGATCAGGGCGTTAAAGGCTTTCAGCAGAACGGCGACATCGGCCATGTGCAGACCGGTCGTCGGTTCGTCGAGGATGAAGAGGGTGTGCCCCTGATCGGGGGACGCGAGATTCGAGGCCAGCTTCACCCGCTGCGCCTCGCCCCCGCTCA
>CBFGQN010000009.1:0-20214 GCA_965650895.1 uncultured Ignavibacteria bacterium
GATCTCCATCCGGTTCTTCCATCAAGTCTCCACCCACTCGATTAGCCGATGACCCAAAAGAAGACCATCCTGTCCCCCCGGCCTCCGAAGCCCTCTCGGATATCCGGGGTATATTGAACCGGCTCAGCAACCTGTAAGAAATGCCCATGATTATTCTGACCGCAGCCTGCGCAGCGGCCTTCGCCCTGATTCATCTGTTCATCGGCAGATTGACGCTCTTCGATGTCCGGCCCCGCAGCCGGTGGCTGTCGTTTTCCGGCGGGGTTGCGGTGGCCTACGTCTTCCTGCATATCCTCCCCGAGTTGAGCGGACATCAGCAGACGTTTGCCGAGGGACTGGGAGTGGGGGAGGAGGCGGCCGAAACCTGGGTCTACCTCGTCGCCTTTGTCGGTCTGGTTCTCTTCTACGGTCTGGAGCGGGCTGTGAAAGTATCGCGCAAGGCAAGCGAGAGAGACCGGGTCGAATCGGAACTCCTCTGGCTGCATCTCCTCTCCTTCGGACTGTACAACATCCTGGTCGGCTACCTCTTGCTCCACAGGGAGGAGGAAGGGCTGTGGTCGCTGGGCATCTACACCGTCGCCATGTCGCTCCACTTCGTGACGAGTGACTACGGACTGCGTCAGGACCAGAAGGATCAGTACGACCGGTGGGGTCGGTGGATCATTGCGGGGGCGGTCTTTCTCGGGTGGGGACTCGGTCTGACGGCTTCCCTTCCCCCTATCATCATCGGGTTCCTGTTTGCGTTTCTCGCGGGGGGTGTTGTTCTCAACGTGCTGAAGGAGGAACTTCCCGAAGAGCGCCGGAGCAGCTTCTGGCCGTTCGCGCTGGGGGGAGTCTTCTACGCAACGTTGCTTATTCTCGTCTGAAGCGTCCCCGGGGCCCGACATATCAAAACGCCGGTTCATCGCAGCTTCTGCCGGTTCCTGCCTGCACCTTCCCGACATCATCAACCTTCTGCAGTTCCTTCGAGATGGAGGACCGGAGGGCGAAGATCAATTCTATCCTTCCGTCGGGTGCAACTGCAGCCCGACGGGTCTTCTCTTTTCTATTGCCCCCCTTTTGACCCCCCTATCTGTTTGTCTTCGGAGGGCGGGAGCCCCAATTTCGTCTGTCGGCGTCTCGGAATCCGTTCGAAAGTATCGTCGGAACCGGCATCGACCGACGACGGGCCGTTGTTCGGAACCGGAACGTATTTCTATGGATACTCACGACCAACAGGGCGATCCCGAGTCTGCCGGTTCCGTCGGTGAGACCGGAGGTGAGGGGGGGAGTGTGAAGCCGGCGGAGCCTTCCGGGGTGGATCCGGGGGGAGCCCCTCGTTTGCCCGGGAGAGATCCGGATCCGGAGGGGAGCTACTATTCCGACTGGTTGTCCCCGGCCATGATTTGCATCAATGCGGTTCACGTCCACGTCCGATCGGATTCGGCGGAGGATGAACCGGACGGGGAGTGACCGGCCCTCCGGCCGTCACATGAATTCCACCCGACGTTCCGGCGTTCGGGTTTCAACGATCAGGACCATGCGAAAGAACACATGCACGAGAATGGTGAACGACCGATGGAAGATTCCGAACCTTATGGCCCTTATGGTCATTGTCGGAATGCTCCTCTCCGTTAACGGCGCACAGGGACAGACGACCGTGACGCGGAGGGTCGTCTCCGGCAGCGGCGGAACCGCCGGCTCTTCCGGACATACCGTCAGCGGAACGCTCTCGCAGACCGCCGCCGGCAGGCTGACCCGTGAGGTTCAGGGACGACGGCACGATGTCGGCTTCTGGTACCGCGCCTATCCCCCCGAAGTCGTGACGACGGTCTCGTTGCCGGATATCGAAACGAACGTGGGGACCCGGCTCAGCGTGGACCTGCATCTGAAGACGGAGAAGAGTCGGGACAGCGAACGGGAGTTCCTCCCCCGACGCTTCACCGCACGCATTCGCTTCAACGGAACGCTGCTCCGGCCGATCAACGGAAGCCCCGATTGCAGCTACGACGGCGACGACTGCGTTCTCGAAATTTCCGGCATCGCACAGATGGAAGAGGGGACGATCGCCACGCTGGAATTCATCACCGCACTCGGCAACGCCGAGAGTACCGTCCTTGAGATTGAAAGTTTTGAGTGGGACCGCATGGGGGAGGAGAGGATCACCGTTCTGCGGGAACACGGATCGATGCTGTTGCCGGACGTCTGCCGCGTGGGAGACGAGATTCGCCTGGTCACCTCCGGAGCGGCCGCAAAGCTTACACTCTGGCCCAACCCGGCCTCCGAAATCGCCACACTCGAGTACACGCCGAACGAGACCGGTCCGGTCGATATCAGCTTTGTGAACGTGCTCGGAACCGAAGTCGTTCGGTTCGTCGACGAGGAGGCCGAGGCCGATCACATCTACCGTGCGGAATTCGATCTGACGACGATATCGGCCGGGACCTACTTCGTGGTCCTCCGCATGCGAAGCGAAACGGTGACGCGACGACTGGTAATCAGGAAGTAATCATGAACTCTTTGCTGATGTATACGGGGATGGTTCGATCAATAACGGTTCGGTCAACCGGGACGATTCGATCAGAGCGGAAGGTCCGATCGAACGGGAATCGGGGGAGGTGCGGAGGCATCGCGACCGGTTCCCTCAGATGGATTCTGCCGATGATCCTGATCGTCGGCCTCTGCGGTGTCTGTTCCGCGCAGAACTCTTATGAGGGGCCCGTTGCGGGATGGCGACTCGGTCTGTTCGGATCGTGGAGCATCGTCGATCATGACGTGGAGATGACCGGACTGCCCGGAATTCCGAGTTGCTGCCCGGGATACGACGGCGGCTCCGGAAACGGGTATGCGTTCGGACTGTCGGTCGACTATCCCCTCTCTCGATCACTCCGGGTGACCGGCAGAGGGATCTATGGACGGTATGACGGATTGCTGGAGGCCGAAGAGGCCGAACTGGTGATTGCGGACCGGGATACGGCTACCGCCCTGTTCCTTCATTCGATCGACGCCTCGCTGTCGGCCGTCGGTGTGGAGGGACTCCTTGCCTATAACCCGGTTGCCGATCTCTTCCTCCTCGGCGGAGCCAGGGGGGATTTCACGACGTCGAGCACATTCCATCAGGAAGAACGGATTCTCGAACCTTCCTCCCTGCGGTTCGAAAACGACAGCCGGACCCGCATGGTCTTCGACGGACCGCTGCCGGATGTCGGGGCGGTTCAGGTTTCCGTGCTGTTCGGGCTTCGATACGATCTCTATCTCTCACGCGACGGCAGGTGGACGGCAAGTCCCGAGATCATCGGTTGGCTGGGGATGATCGATGTGGTTGCCGATCGCAGTTGGCGGACGAACGGGATACGCCTGGGGCTGACTCTCAGCAGGGGAATGGTCCCCCCCGGAGAATCAAGCCCTCTCGACCCGAAACCCGGCAACAGATGGGAGCCCGAAGAGCCCCCCCACTAAAGCCCAGGACTGACAACTCAAAGCTGATAGCTCATAGCCCAAGCTCATAGCCCACAGCCGACAACTCAAAGCTGATAACTGATAACTCATAGCTCAAAGCTGATAACTCAAAGCTCACAACTCAAAGCTGACCGCAACCATGGCTACCCGAATTTCTTCTTCCTGTCTCCGAATCGCCTGTGCTCTTGCAGTAACCGTTCTGGTTCTCTCCGGCGCGCCCGCCCGCGGACAGATTCCGAACCTTCTCAACTATCAGGGGGTGCTGTCGGACGCTTCGCGAACTGCGGTTCCGGACGGCAACTACACGTTGACTTTCAGGATCTATGATTCGGAAAACGGCGGGACTCCCCTCTGGGAGGAGACCGGTGTCGTCTCGACGCTGGATGGGGTCTTCGAAACGACGCTCGGACTGATCACGCCTATCACTCTGTCGTTTGATGCTCCGTACTGGCTGGCGCTCGAACTGCAGGGTGAGGCGGAGATGACGCCCCGCCTGCGCCTGGTCTCGACGCCCTATGCTCTCAACGCACGAAGCGCGGTCCTTTCCGAGACGGCAACGGCACTTGATCCCGATGCACCGGACGTCGTACACAGGCTGAACGGTCTGGATGGGAGAGTGACCCTTGTCGGGACCGGACTTGCAACGATATCGGAAGCCGGTTCGACGATCACCGTTGCCGTGCCGAACCTTCTTCCGACCGATGCAACCGACGGTCAGATGATTCGATGGAACGGACCGCTCGGCACGTGGGAAGCCGTGACGCTCGCGACCTCCACAACCGACAGGCTGACCGGAGACGGCACTCCCGCTGCGCCTCTGGACATCGCACGGATGGGGGCACTGGACCAACAGCCGCTGGTCTGGAACGACGCCGCCGGAAGGTGGGAGCCCGGAGAGGCGGGGGTAGCCGTGGTCTCTCCTTTGCGGGGGACGGGACTGGCGGGTGATCCGCTTGGATTTGAGGACGGCGGCGCCGCCGGGCAGGTGATGCTGTGGAACGGCTCGGCCTGGGTGCGCTCGGCTTCGGTCGATGCGGCGGGGGACGATGTGTTGCGGTGGGATGCCGTTGCGGGGGCGTGGTCCCCCGGAGAGGAGCAGGTGGAAGCGGCCGAAGAGATTACGGGGGATGGAACCGCCGGTGCCCCGCTGCGACTGGCGAGTCAGGGGGCCGCTGCAGGACAGGTCCTCCGCTGGGACGAGGCCGCAGGAGCATGGCGTCCGGGTTCCGTCGTCGAGTTGCGATCTCCTCCGCTTGTCGGCACGGGCGATCCCGGTGATCCTCTCCGTCTGATCGACGGCAACATCGCAGGGCAGATTCTCTACTGGAATGGAACCGAATGGATGCGCTCCGCATCCGTCAGTGCGGAGGAAGGCTGGGTAATGCGGTGGAATGCCGCGGCCCGTATCTGGGAACCGCAGGTTGTGGAGGTCTCGAACATCGTTCCGCTGACCAGCGGGGCGATGTGGTACGGCGCCGCCGGAAAGGCCGTCGAACTGCCGATCGGTGCGCCGCATCAGGTGCTTACGGTCGATCCGGGAGGGACCCGACCGGTCTGGTCCGGCGATCTGAACGTGAATTCGATCAATGCCGTGACGCTGACGACAAGCGGCGACGCAACGGTTGGAGGAAATTTTTTGACTGCGGGCAATGCAACGGTCGGCGGTGATGGGACGATCACGGGTGATCTGACGGTCAACGGCACAGCCGTGACCCTTCCCGCCGGTTCGGTCGACAACACGGAACTGGAGAACTCGACGATTGATGTCGTCTACGGCACGGGTCTTTCGGGCGATCCTTCGGTCGCGCTCGGCGGTACGTTGAACGTGCAGAACACGGGGGTGACCTCGGCGACGGCAGGGACCGGTATCGCGATCGACCAGTCGACGGGTGACCTGACGATCACGAACACGGGGGTGATATCGCTGAGCGGCACGGCAAATCAGGTGATGGTCGATCAATCGACCGGCGACGTGACGCTCTCACTTCCGCAGGACATCCACACCGACGCGACGCCGACGTTTGACGGTGCGACGCTGGACAACCTGCCGACGGGGAGCACATCGGAAGACCTGATCGTCAGCAACGGCGGTTCGCTCGAGACGCGGACGTTCGGCTCGCTCCATCCGGGAGGGATTCTTCCGGCCGGAACGGTGATCGGCACGACGCTTCGCTGGGACGGGACGAATTGGGTGGAGAACACCAACGTGATGTCGGATGGTGCCGGGAACGTGACGATTGCCGGTGACGTCAACGCCGGCGGCGACGGGACGATCACGGGCGACCTGACGGTCAGCGGCACAGCCGTGATCCTCCCGGCCGGCTCGGTCGACAACACGGAGCTGGAGAACTCGACGATTGATGTCGTCTACGGCACGGGTCTTTCGGGCGATGCTTCGGTTGCGCTCGGCGGTACGTTGAACGTGCAGAACACGGGTGTGACTTCAGCGACGGCAGGAGCGGGTATCGGGATCGATCAGTCGACGGGTGATCTGACGATCACGAACACAGGCGTGACGTCATTGAGCGGCACGGCAAATCAGGTGATGGTCGATCAGTCGACCGGCGACGTGACGCTCTCGCTTCCGCAGGATATCCACACCGATGCGGTTCCCACGTTCGACGGCGTCATGCTCGACAACCTGTCGAACGGAAGCGGTTCGACCGATCTTCTGGTATCGAACGGCGACACGGTCGAGACCCGGACCGTTGCATCGCTCGCATCCGAATTCGACGACGTTTTCTGGACGACGAACGGCAATGCAGGGACCGCTCCGGGGACAAACTTCATCGGTACGACCGATGCTCAGGCCCTGCACGTGTACGTCAACGGCGGAGCGGATAACGGCCTGATTCTCAACACCGACGGAAGTGTGGGGCGCGATGCCGCGGGGGACCCGCGCGGAACGGACGCCGTTGACATGCAGCGGGTTCGTACGGCGGCCACGCAGGTAGCCGCGGGCGATTACTCCGTCATCGGCGGCGGTCAGGCAAACAGGGCGGGGGGACTTCATGCGACGATCGGCGGCGGGAATGCAAACACGACAAACGGAAACGATGCGACGATCTCCGGCGGAACGAACAACACAACCGTCGGCAACAACACGACCGTCGGGGGCGGTTCGGGTAACAGCGTCAATTTCTACGGGGGGACCATCGCAGGCGGCGTCGGCAATACCGCCGCCTTTCTGGCAACTGTCGGAGGTGGCCAGTCTAACCGGGCCCAGGGTTCTCTGGCGACGGTCGGCGGCGGCAGTGAGAACGAGGCCCAGTTCGGCGGGACGGTCGGAGGGGGAGCCTTTAACAGGTCGGGGTACTACAGCACGATTCCGGGGGGACGCGGATTGACCATCTCTTCGGGAAGTTTCGGATTCCTCGGAGGCAATCCGTCGACACCGTCCAATGCATCTTCCGCCGGAGATAACCCGATGTCCGTTTCAACCGGCGACGTTGCGGTCTTCGGCAACGTCGACCTCTGGCTTGCGAACAACAACAGCTCGGCCAGCGCCCTCCGATTCTACGAAGCGGAAAACCAGACCGGAGCGTTCCCGTCCGGAACCAACTATTCATCGTTTGAGGCCCGGAATCAGAGCACGGATATTCGGTACCTCCTTCCGGACAGTGCCGGTATCGGCGGTGACATCCTGGGGGTCGCTTCGGTCTCCGGAAGCCAGGTCACGCTCGACTGGGTATCGACGGCGATCAACGTCAGCGACAGCGCCTGGAGCCTTGGCGGCAATGCGGGTACGACTCCCGGAACGAACTTCATCGGGACGACCGATAACGCGGCGTTGCACATCTACGTCGACAGCGGCAACGCAAACGCCCTGATTCTGGGTACCAACGGCAGCCTGCAGAGGACGATTGACGGCGATGCGCGGGGGGCCGGAGCCAACGATCTGCAGCAGTCCCATACGGCGAGTTCGCAAGTTGCCGGGGGGAACTACAGTGCCATACTCGGCGGTCAGCAGAACTCGGTCTTCTCATCACACTCGGTTGTCTCCGGCGGACAGAACAACTCCGTCTCGATCTCCGGACAGTCTCACTCCACCATCGGCGGCGGACAAAACAACACCGTCAGCGACGATCACGGCTTTATCGGCGGCGGTCAGGGGAACAGTGTCGGCTCTACGCACTCGACGGTTGCCGGCGGTCGGAACAACACCATCCAGAACGGCGTCACGTTCGCCTTTATCGGCGGCGGCGACGGAAACACGTTGAGCGGGGGGGGCTCCAACGTGATCGGCGGCGGTCTCAACAACACCATTTCGGGGAACCAGAGCGTGATCGGCGGCGGTTCCGGAAACAGCGTCGGCTCGGATCAGGCGGTTGTGGTGACGGGATTGAACAATACTGTTGAGCAGGGGGGAAATTACGCCGGCGCGATCATCTCGGGACGTCGCAATTACATCCGCACCAACTCGGCCCGCTCGTTCATCGGGGCGGGAGAGAACGACAGTATTCACGGCGCACAGAACTCCGCGATCGTGGCCGGACTGAACAACAGCATCGGCCAGAATTCATCGAACAGCTTCATCGGTGCCGGACAGAACAACACGATTACTTCCAATGCGGCTGAGAGCGTAATCGCGGGTGGAGAGAACAACTCCATTGCAGTGTCGAATGCCGTGATCTCCGGCGGGTCCGGACATAGCATCGCATCGGGTGCCGGACATGCGGTGATCAGCGGCGGGACGAACAACTCGATAGGTGACGGATCGTGGCAGACGACGATAGGAGGGGGGAGCAATGCAATCGGCGCCGGCAGTTGGGTGGCCACGATCGCCGGGGGGAGCGGGGGACAGATCGGCGACAATTCGGCCGGAAGCGCCATCGGAGGGGGTTCGGGGAACGTCATCAACGGTCGACTCTCGGCAATTCCGGGGGGACGGGAACTGACGCTCAACGGGGCAAGCTCGTTCGGCTTCCTCGGCAATCAGTCGGGCAACTTCGATATGACCGTCACCGCCGACGAGGTCGCCGTCTTCGGCAACACTGATCTCTGGCTTGCCAACAACAACAACGGCGCTTCACAGATCCGCTTCTACGAGGCGAACAACACCACCGGCAATTTCCCGAACGGAACGAACTACTCGTCGTTCGAGGCACGGGGTCAGTCGGCCGACATCCGATACCTCCTTCCGGACAGTGCCGGAATCGTCGGCGACGTTCTGACCGTCGTCTCGGTCTCCGGCACGCAGGTCACGCTCGACTGGGGCTCCTCTGCAATCAACGTGAGCGACAGCGCGTGGAGTCTCTCGGGGAACGCCGGCACAACGCCGGGAACGGACTTTATCGGAACCACGGATGCGCAGGGTCTGCACGTGTACGTCAACGGAGGGAACGACAACATTCTGATCCTGAACACGAACGGGAGTCTGCAGCGGGACAACGGGGGTGATGCGCGGGGAATCGGCGCCGTCGATCTTCAGTTGTTCCGGGGCAACTCCACGCAGGTCGCCGGCGGCGACCGATCCGTTATCGGCGGCGGCGGGAACAACACCGTCGCGACGACGGCCCCCTATGGGGTGATCGCCGGGGGTGAGAGGAACGGGATCAGCGACGACTACAGTGTGATCGGTGGAGGGGAGCAGAATTCCATCGCATCGGATTACGGCGTTATCGGGGGGGGCGATCAGAACGTGATCGAAACCGGAAGACGCCGTGCGGTTATCGGCGGCGGTTTCCAGAACAGCATCACCATAGACGGAGAGTCGGGAACGATTTCCGGCGGCCGGAACAACAGGGTCAGCGGTGATCGGGGAACGGTCGGCGGCGGACAGGGGAACACCGTCTCCTCGATATACACGACAATCGCCGGCGGTCGCGACAATCTGGTCGTATCGGGTTATTCGACGATTGCCGGGGGACAGAACAACACGGTCAACGGCCCCCACGCATTTATCGGCGGTGGACGGAACGACACGATCACGAACAACGGTGAACTCTCCGTGATCGGCGGCGGAGAGGGGAATGCGATCAACGACGATCTGGCCGTCATCGGCGGCGGTCAGAATAACTATACCTCGTCGCAGTTGTCCGTTATCAACGGCGGCCGGGACAACACGATCGAGAACGGACGACAGTACGGCTATATCGGCGGCGGCGTCGGCAACAGCCTGACCACCAACGGCCGATACGGTACGATCGTTGCTGGGACAAACAACATCGTGCGGGCTGAAGCGGGATTTGTGGGGAGCGGTGAGGGGAACACGGTGAGCGGGGACTACGGTGTGGCTGCGGGCGGCCGGAACAACACGACCGGTGGTGATTACTCGGCGATCCCGGGAGGTCGCGACCTGACGCTGAATTCCGACCTGAGTTTCGGATTCCTTGCCGGCAACAACGGCGCCACTCCGATGACCGTGTCGGATGATGAGATCGCCCTCTTCGGCAACGTCGATCTGTGGCTGGCGAACAACGACGGTACGCCGGGGACGATCCGGTTCTACGAATCGGAAACCGGAACGGGAACGTTCCCGAGCACGACAAACTTCACGTCGTTCGGCGCGCGCGACCAGGCGGCCGATATCGAATACCTGCTTCCGGACAGTGCCGGTATCGTCGGCGATGTCCTGACCGTCGCCTCGGTCTCCGGCACGCAGGTTACGCTCGACTGGGATGCGGTCTCGGCCGGATCGTCGGTCAACGTCAGCGACAGCGCGTGGAGCCGAAGCGGCAACGCCGGGACGAGTCCCGGCACGGACTTCCTCGGCACGGTCGACAATCAGGCGTTCCAGATTCATGTCGACAACGGAAACACGACCGGCACGGACGGACGGGGACGAGTGATGCGATTCGAGCCGAACGGGACGAGCGCGAACATCATCGGCGGATTTCAGGGGAACAGTGCGGCTATCGGAATCGTCGGCGCAACGATTGCAGGAGGAGGACTGAACGGTGCGGCAAACAGTGTCGGCGCAAACTACGCCACCGTCGGCGGAGGCCGCGGCAATTCGATTGCGTCCGGACTTGTCAACGGAACTATCGGGGGTGGATCCGGCAACACCATCGATGCGACGGCGGACAACACCGTCATCGGCGGCGGTCTCTCCAACTTCATCGGCAACAATACCGATGATGCGGTGATCGGCGGCGGAACGGGGAATTACATCGCGGCCGGTTCCGGAGCGAATGTGATCGGCGGGGGACTCTGGGATACGATCGGGAGCGCCTCGTACCAGTCGACGATCGGTGGCGGCGCTCTCAACAAGATCGGCTCGAGTTCTCATCAGTCCACTATCGCCGGCGGACGGGCCAACCTGATCGACGACTCGTCCCCCGGTTCGACCGTTGCAGGGGGGGTCGGCAACAGGGTGACCGGACGGCTGACGACGATTGCCGGCGGACGGGAACTGACGCTGGACGGCAACGGATCCTTCGGTTTCCTTTCCAACCATACGGGCAATTTCGATATGACCGTGACCGCCGGCGAGGTGGCCGTCTTCGGCAACACCGATCTCTGGCTTGCCAACAACAACAACGGAGCAAGCCAGTTGCGGTTCTACGAGGCCAACCCCTCGACCGGAGCCTTCCCCTCGGGGACCAACTACACGGCCTTTGTCGCCGGGACTCAGTCGGCCGACATCACCTATACGCTTCCGTCTGCCGCACCGGCGGCCAACGGTCAGGTGTTGACGAGCACGACCGGCGGGACGATGAGTTGGGACGACCATCTCGGCCTCTCGAACAGCAGCTCGACCGTTCCCACAATGCAGCTTGAAAACACGAACGGATCCGGGACGGCTCTTGAGGTGGTGGACGGGAACACGGTTCTTGCCTACGGCAACGGAACCGGCGCGACCATTCCGGATGACGTTACCGTGTGGGTGGTGGACGACAATGCGGTCGGCGCCTCCGGCGTGACGGCCGCCTTGCCGACGGGAGGAACAAACGGTCAGTTCCTGTACGTCCTGTACAACGATGCGGACAACGGTTCGGTCGGCGGCAATGCCGTTTCGACCGGGGACAGGCTCACGTTCATCCATGCGAACGGCGGCTGGGTGTTGTGGCACCTGAACTGATGCGGAGGGACGAATGCCGGATCGTGCAGGGTTCCGGGTCTGAACAATGCGGAAGAATGAAGCTCTGCCGGGGTCTCTCCCCGGCGGAGCTCGCCGACCGACCGGTTGTCAGATCTCCGCAATCATCCGTTCCAGCTTCTCTCCGGCCGGGAGGCCGAGCGTCTTGCGAATCCGTTTGCGGAGCGTCTTCAATCCCTCACTTCTGATCTCCATCAGTGTGCAGATCTCTCCGGCGTTCAAACCGGCCCGAAGCAGCACACAAAGCCGTTCCTGTCGCGGTGTCAGCAAAGGGTGCGCAAGGCGCAGACGCCGCACGAACTCTTCGTCGACGTTCGAGAGATAGTTCAGCGACAATGCGTCGCTCGGCTCTTCATCTCCCAGAACCGAAAGAACCTGTTCGGACAGGCGTGAACCGTCCGGACCGTTGCGGGAGGAGACCACGCTTCGTATCTCCCGAATGATCTTCTCCTTTTCGCCGAGCCTGACAAGAGCCTCGGCCAGGTCGGCTTCAAGATGCCTGCGTTGTTCCTTCTCCTGATTCATGATCTGCTCCAGAACCCGCGTCTCGGCAATAACCCGCGCGTACCTGACCGATCTCTCACGATTCTGCTCGAACAGACCCTGTTCAACTCCGGAAGCCTTGCGTTCGTACGCGAGGGCGGATTTCATATCGGCGCCGTTCTCTGCAAGCTTTGCGCGGAGCCGCAGAATCAGCAGTCGATGCACGCCGGGGATGTCGGGTTCCGGTTCGATCAGGTCGAGGAGTTCGGAAGCCTCCGCGAATTCTCCGTTCGCGATTTTCCACTGAGCCGTGTAGAGCTTCAGTCGCAACTGGGTATAGCGCGATAACCGATGGGCAAAGGGTGCGGTTCGCTCGTGCAGATGACAGGCCAGATCGGGGCGACCCCGGTTCCCGTGCATACTCCCCAGGATCGAACAGGCGGCGGCCGCCCCCCCCCAGAACCGTATGGCGAGTGCGGTCTCGATCACCCACTCCAGAATCCGTTCCGCCTCGTCGAAGTTCTTCTCGAATTTGTAGAGGTTTGCCCGGGTAACCAGGACGTTGATACACTTCTGATCGGCGAGCTTCGGCAGATGTGCCGGGTCCAGACCGAGCAGTTCGTCCGCCCTGTCCAGCATCTGGTGGGCTCTTGTGTAGTCACCCCGCTTGTGGTACGACTCGGCGGCATTGACGTAGACCCACACGCCGGCTACGGCAACGTTGTGCTGCTCAAGGACTGAGATCGTTTCCAGCAACAACTCCAGTCCCCGTTCGGGGTGTTCCATCTTTTCGTAGAGGAGTGCGATCGATTGCAGCAGAGAACAATGCATGACGGGGTCGTAGTCCGGATCGCTCAGTTGAAGTCCCTGCTGCCAGAAAACGAGCGCGTCATGATAGTTCTTGCGGTAATCGGCGATCCCCCCTTTGACAAGGAAAGCCGGTGCCGCCGGAGAACTCAGCGGATCGCCGGTGCCGAAGTCCGTGAGCTGCTCGATCCGCTCTACCAGCTCGGCTGCGTCGTCAAGCTTTCCGGTCTGATAGAGGAACTGACCGTATGCGACCATGGTCTTGACCCTCTCGAAGAGAACCGTTCGGTGACCCGGCACGTCGAGCGCCTCCACCGCTTCGAGATAGACCGTCCCGGCACGCGCCACATCCCCTTTGGCGCGATACAGACAGTCGGCCAGAACCTTCAGACAGATCCCCGTCTGAATCGGGTCGCACGCCGTGCGGGCCCAGGAGACGGCCGATTCCGCCAGTTCGATTCGCCCGGCAAGAGCCGATTCGGCTTCCTCCGGCAGAAACCGGACCATTCCGTGGACTTCCGAGGTCCAGGTGAGCAGCGCAGCATAGTTGACCACCAGACGGGACTCCCGGACCTCAAGAGTCTGTTCCGGCAGGGTTGTCTCCCGATGGGGTGCAATACCCGACTCGTCGAGTTTATTCCGGACGACCGTGACCATGTCGTCGAACAGGACCCGGATTTCGGGGGCGTCGGAGTCGCTGATCTCCGGACTGTGATGGCGAAGAAAGTCTCCCAGCGCTTCGGTAATCAGGCTGGTTCTGCTGTGGCGCAGGAGTTCTCTCAGACGTTTTGTCGTCAGAACGCGCTCATGATGCGGAGGGATGCGATCGTTCGCTTCCACCCCCGGCGTGCCGTCATTGTGCGAGGAATTCGAAGACATCGGTTCTTCTGCGGACTTCCTGAAGCATCCGTCCTTGTGGTACATTCAAGTGAGCAAACGAAAAATGTACGACAGTGCCGGATACGGGGCAAGTTGTGTCCACAGCGGGTGGCATCTTCATCCTATCCGTTAACCCCGGAACGTCGATGCAGCCTGTGGACCGGACCAATCGCACGATAACCCCGTGCGTGCTGAAGATTTGCAGAGATGCGGAATGTACAGTAGAGAGGTTGCGTGTCCTGTGACGCCGTTTGTTCCCTTGAGAAGGAGAGGATGAGAAAGCGGATCCGTCCGGAAGTCCCGGTTGCCGGATGAGGATGAATGCGGCATGACAAAACGGAAGCGGGTCGTATCATCAGACCCGCTTCCGTTACATCGTCTCCCCGTCTTATGATGTCAGACGCGGAGCTTTGCCTGTGTGATCTTCATGTTGACGAACCCGTGGTGGTCGTTCGAACTGTAAAGCTGCACACCGGTGATGACCTCCTGCTGTCCGGTGGTCGGCTGGAAATATCGCTGAAGATCACCTGTTGAAGCATTCCCCCCGTGGCACCATCCGCCGCCGTGGACGGGGAGTGATTTCGGATCGATCTTCTTTGAACCGGAGGGACTCCCTCCCATCCAGTCGTAGATGGTGCCGTCGAGGAACATGCCGTTCTGACTCTGGCGATTCAGTTTCTGATACCAGACGCAGAGATGCTCGAAATTGTCCGAGTCCCGGGCGGCGCCGAATCCCGTGATGAGAAATCCAGGAGGTGCCATATAGAATGCCTCCCAGTTCGTATCCGCATCCCCTCCGCCGATGTAGGAGATGCTGTATTCGTCACGGCTCAGGGAATAACTGACGATGACCATCTTCGACAGGTGCTTGTGGCTGTCGATGCAGCCGCCGATACCGACCAGCACTTCGTCAGGGCTTGCCGCATTCCAGGATCGGGTCGGTGATCCCGGCGGGTCGATCCAGCCGAGATTCCCCTTTGTGCAGTCGATCGTTCTTCCGTCGTATGTCGAGAGGGGGGTGTGACCGTAGAGCTGGTTGAAGACGTTTTGCAGATAGTTCCGCTTTGCAGCATCCGTGCACAACAGCCAGACGGGGATTGTTCCTCCATCCGGTATGTAGTCGATGAAGGCCGGATAGGTCGGAACCGTGTCGCTCCAGGCGGCATAGGATTCCGGAGAGGGGTGCGACCGCAGGTTCTGCATCGACGAGGTCGATCCGCCGATGACGGTGATCGATTCATAGCTTTGCACGCTGGACTCGTGTTTCGTGCTGGCTCCCGATGTCGTCGACTCGAAAGCGGCGCTGCCGATGCCGGCATCGTACTTGGCCCCCGCACAGACCTGAAAATCCTGCTCGTCGGTAAAACTCGACTGGCTTCCCTGATAATCCTGCCGGGTCTGTCCCCCCACCACCATCCCGGTGAGGATGTGCGTGCCGTACAGATCGAAGAAGGTCATCGCGTTGGTTCCGCTCGTATCGGTAACGAGAAGGTCGAAACCATGCTGAAGCTCGGGACTGATGCAGAGTCCGGTCGGGGAATTGTTGTAATCGGTGGTCGTCAGGTCGACGTCGTGAACGCTGAAACCGAGTTTGTAGAGAGACCACGTGTCGAACGCCGTGGCGAAGTACTCTTCTTTTGTTGCGGTCACCGTATCGCTCCAGGAGCCGGAGACAGAGCCGGAGTAGGCGGCGTATCCGGCGCTGACCTGAGCCGACACGGCAAGCATCGAGTGATAGGAGGATATCGACGTGCCGGTCTCCATCTTGCCGACCGCACTGACCTGATAATCTTCAAAGTTCACGCTCCGGGGAATGTCATAGGTCAACGACGGCTTGTACTCCGGATGGACCGGTGTTGTGTTTGTGTCGGATTGGAGGCCGCTGATCCCGTATGTCTCGTTGACCGAAGTGTAGGAGCCGGTGATCGCATTGAACAGTTTGCCGAGGGCGCTGAGGCCTGGTGGGAAGTTGGTGGAAGACATGATGTGCTTACCTCATGATGTATGTGGTTGTATAGGATGCCGGTAGCGATACCGGCAGAGTTAACCGATCGGCAATGAAGTTGAAAGTCCGATGATATTCCATGGAACGACAGTCGTGCGATCTCCTGATACCATGCCATTGTACAGAGAGCGCCGAACCGTGTGTAGCGCGTCGGCAGAAGAACCGTACATATCCCGATGATGGGAGGTTTGCATGCGGGGTGAGTGATGCCGGAACATCAGGCGCCCATAATAGCTGTTCGGGGGAAATTGTACAAGCAGATACGGGGCCGTATCGGAACAGGTCGTCAAGCCGCGCTTGTTTTCGTTCTTCCGGAGCCTGCGGCAACGCAGACCACCAATCCCGAACTCACCATTCTGTCGGAATCCGGATCGATCTCCCGATGCGACGCCTGGAGACGAAGCACGGAATGAGACAAGAGGACGAAGGTAGGGGGACGTCTTCAGTGTGGGCGGGGGATCCGGAGGGATGCGCCTTGTATGAAACCGGCCGGGAAATTTCCCCCGCTCCGTCTTCGGCCCGATGCGTCAGGTAGATGGAGAGAAGATCGGGCGTTGCGTAGCCGATCCTGCCGCAGGCTGAAGAGCTGCGTCTACCGCAGGATGTGTGGGCGGGGGCTTGCGTGGCGCGACCCTCCGCACTGGCGAACAGAGGAAACGACCGGCTATCGTTCCGAAGTCTGGTCGATATTCATAATCGTTCCCCTCAGATTCTCAACCGTACTCAGTCCCATCCGTTTCCGCAACCGCTTCCGTTGTGTCAGGACGCCGTTTGCGGTAATTCCGAGCAGGTGGGCGATCTCCGGGGTTTCCAATCCTGCACGAATCATTCCGCAGAGCTGTTGCTGCTTTTTCGTCAGACCGGGCCATCGGGCACGCAGACTCTCGAAGAACGTTTCATCAACCCCGTGCAGTGCAAGGATCGCGTCGGCTTCGGAGACGACCTGCCGGACCGCCTGCTCCGTTGCCGGATCGGTTATCGCCTCCCTCAACCCGGCGATAATCTGCTCCATCTGCTCGGGTTCGAGCCAGGCAAGTTGTGTTCTCAGGCGCTCCTCGATCTTCAGCAACGTGCCGTGCGTCACCTGCAGTCCGGTGAGGAGTTGGGCCAGTTCTTCCTCGCTGCGATCACGCCGCGCCCGCACCACCTCTTTCTTTTTCTCCCGCACCTTGCGATCGGCCAGTATCCGCGCATTCCGGAGTGACTGCTCGTTTTTCTCCCGTTCAATCGAGAGCCTGACCTCATGTGCTTTGTCGAGCCATCCGAACGCTTCATCATATTCCTTCTTCCGTCGGGCAATCCCGGAGAGGAGTTCAAGTCCTTCGCCGTAATCACCCAGTTCGGTCTTCCGTTCCGGTGCCTTGCCGCAGAGCGGGAGGAGGAGATCATACGCCTCTTCTTCCCGCTTCCGGGCAATCAGGACCCTTGCCAGCGGAACACCGAGGCTGACCGATTGATCCGGTGTCCCATGGCCGGCGTTTCGCAACATCGATTCGGCCTCCGCCAGGTCTCCCTGCTTTTCCAGCAGAAGGCCGAGAATCCGGAGAATCCTTGCCCGATCCGGTCCGGATGTGTAGTGGTCGAGGAGTTCACGGCAGAGGGCGATTCCCTCTTCGATCCGGTCGTCCTGCAGGAAGAGGGGAAGTTTCCGAAACCGGATGGTCCGTTGAAGGAGGGGAAGGTTGGCGTTCACGACAAGACGTTCGGCAAGTTCGAACGCTTCGCGTGATCGTTCCGGATCGTGCGCCTCCAGGTGTATCTCGCCGATCCGGGCAAAGGCGTTCGCAGAGGCGACCTCGCGCCCGGTTCGCCTGCCGATGTCGGCCAGATTCAGGAGGAGTTCGATAGCCGTGGCGGATTCCCCGATGTCGTGGTGGGCGTTTGCCAGAGCGAAGAGGATTGCTCCGTAATGCATCGGATCGATATTCTCATCGGCATGGGCCAGTGCATCCTCCAGATAGAGTATCGCATCGGCATGATCCGCCCGTCGCAACGCAATGATTCCCCGATATCGCAGGAGACGGGAGAGATAGAACCGTCTGCTCTCTCCGTCGAGCCGTTCGTTGACGAAAGAATGCAACGCGTTCGTTTCCAGCTCCGCCTCGGCTGTTCTGCCGGTATGCAGGAGCAACGCGATGAGATTGGATCGCAGTTCGAGTTCCATCGCGGTGTGGTCTCCGTCGGCAGCCGCCCGGACCCCTCTGCGATAATCGGCAACCGCCTCGGCGTTCCGTTCCGCATCGATATGCAGCCACGCACTGACCTGACGGAGGAGCGCTTCCTGCAATCTGTCGTCGGCTATCCGTGCCCAGTACGTCCCTTCTTCAACAGTTCGCGCCCGTTCCGCCGGATCGTCGAGGAAACCGGGATAATACGTGAGGAGTGCGGCCAGGAATGCGGCCTCGTTCCGAAGACGCTTCGGAACCCTGGCTTCGAGGGGTGGAGTGGAAGCGTCGGCTACAAGATCTTCTGCGGCCAGACGCCCGCGCAATTCGTCGATGAGTCCGGTCATCAGCTTTCGCCCCTCCCCCCCTCCGGTCCGACCGTACAGCGGGATCTTGTGAAGCAACGCTCTGCCGACCTGATGAGAGATCACCCCACCGGCACCGGAGGCCATCAGTTCGCGAAGAACCTCCGGCGTCAGTCCGAACTCGGGTTGTTTGATGATGTCCATAAACGGCAATCGGTCCGGTTCCCGGAAGTTCCCTGCAGGGTGTTCCGGACCATCTCCCCATGTTTTTCTGTCGGTACCGGGAATCCGGATTGCACGGACCGGATGTAATGTGAAACTTCCCTTGCAGCTATACTCCATCCGATCGGATGAACTGCGGAAACATACGAAAGATCACGCGTTCGTCCCTCAAGGAAGAACCCTGTTTTTTTTCGGTTATCGGCGTTTCGGGATCAAATTCCGGTACACAACTCCCTTTTGTACCCCCTGCCTCGTTTGCCTCTTCCGGATGCCTCACTTATTCTCTGCGGCTGATCTGCCGGGTTCCTCTCCTGCCCTGCACGTATGAACAAACAATACACATCCACATTCTTGTAAACTGCGTAGTTATGAACGTGCCGTCGATCAGGGAATCCGTTTTTTCCGGGTGCGGATTCCGATATGTCGTGTCCCTTCCACTTCCGCTTCTGTTCATCCTGCTCTCCGGTCTTCCGGCAACGGCACAGAACCGTGATCTCCGGGCGGAGCATATCGTCATCGACGATGACGGCGCCGACGGAACAACGAACACGATGATGCTCAGGACCCCGGACTCGCTGGCACAAAACGTCGTGCTGACGATCCCGGACATGGGAAGCGACTCGGCGCAGTTTCTTCTGGTGCCGCAGGGGACGGTCGGAGCCTGGCTTCTCGGAGGGAACACGGGCACAACGCCGGGGACGGACTTCATCGGGACGACCGATGGAACCGCATTGCATCTCTACGTGAACGGCGGCAGCAGCAACAGTCTGATTCTCAACACGAACGGAAGCATACAGCGGGATGTCGCCGGGAATGGACGTGGAGAGGATGCCGTCGACCTGCAGAGCAGTAGAGATAGTGCGTCGCAAGTAGCTTCGGGGCAATACGCGACGATCGGCGGTGGACGACGCAATACTGCAATCAACTTAGCTGCGACGGTTTCCGGAGGAGACCAGAACGTTGCTCAAGGTCGCTATGTCACTGTCGGGGGGGGGACAGAGAACGTTGCCAGCAGTAGTAATGGCTTTGTCACTGCGGCAATCACCATCGGCGGAGGGCATCAGAATCAGGCGACGGGCGTCAACTCAACGATTGCCGGAGGAGCAAAAAATATCGCGTCGGGTTCTGAAGCGGTTATCGGGGGAGGGAGTAATAACTCGATCTCGGGTCAAACCAATACGATTGGAGGAGGAGTATTCAACAGCGTGACCGGATACCGTTCGGTGGTTGGTGGCGGAGATCGGAACAGGGTCGAGAGCAGGTGGTCGGTTGTGCCGGGAGGACGTGGTCTGACGCTCGGCGGGGAGAGCAGTTTCGGATTTCTTGGTGGAAACAGAGGGAGTACCGTGGTGAGTCGAGGGAGCAATCCGATGACTGCGAGCGAGGATGACATCGCGTTGTTCGGCAACGTTGACTTGTTGTTGGCGAACAACAACGGAGCCGCGAGTCGTCTGCGATTCTACGAGGCAAACAGTGCGGTCGATTCGTTCCCGACGGCGACGACATACTATACGTCATTCGAGGCGGGTGATCAGAGCGAGGATATCAACTACATTCTTCCGACTGCTTTGCCGACATCAAACGGTCAACGTCTTGCAAGCGATACAAATGGTGTAATGAACTGGACCGACAGCTTTGCAGGCTGGAGCCTGACAGGAAATGCCGGAACGATTCCCGGAACGAACTATCTCGGGACAAGTGACGCCCAGGGAGTGCATATCTACGTAAATGGTGGATCGGATAACAGTCTGATTCTCAACACGAACGGAAGCATACAGCGGGATGCCGCCGGGAATGGACGTGGAGAGTATGCTGTCGACCTGCAGAGCAGTAGAGATAGTGCGTCGCAAGTAGCTTCGGGGCAATACG
>CBFGQN010000010.1:0-18279 GCA_965650895.1 uncultured Ignavibacteria bacterium
CGCCGCAACCGGACCAACTGAAGTTGAGTGAGATTTTCTTCTCGATCCAGGGAGAGGGGACGCGGGCCGGAATGCCCTGCATCTTCGTCCGGCTTCACGGTTGCGGACTCCGGTGCTCCTGGTGCGACACGCCTTACGCTCTGAGCCACAGAGAAGGGGGAGAGTGGAAGAGTTTTGCGGAGATTCGTCGCGAGATCGCCCGCTATCCCTCCCGCTTCGTCGAGTTCACCGGAGGGGAGCCGCTGGAACAGCCTGCGGTCCATTCCCTGATAACCGAACTTCTCGACGAAGGCTACACAGTTGCAGTGGAGACCGGAGGACATATCGACATCTCCGTCTGCGATCCCCGCCTGATCCGCATCGTCGACTTCAAGGCTCCCGGCTCCGACATGACGAAGCGGAATCGCTATGAGAATATCGAACATCTCGGCAAGCTGGACGAAGTCAAATTCGTTTGTGCCTCGCTTGAGGATTACGAGTGGGCGAAGGGACTGATCCTGAAACACGATCTGAGCAACCGCGTCGCCGCCCTCCTGATCTCCCCGGTCTTCGGTCGGGTGGAACCTCTTGCACTTGTCGAGGCGATCCTCCGCGACGGACTCGACGTCCGCTTCCAGCTCCAGCTTCACAAGTTTATCTGGGAGCCGGATGCGCGGGGGGTGTAGGGGGCGAAAGGGTACGAGGGGACATCCGGGGAGAGTCCGCACGGTGACGCCCGTTCTCTTTTCTACAAGACAACCCGCTCTGCAAACGTCATCCGACCACGCTTTTCACCCGTATACTCGAATTCCGTCGGAGTGCAGCCGCTGTAACTGCGGCGGGAGGTGAGGGGTAAGACGTAGCGGCCGGAGAAGAGGATTCCGGCTGTTGTTTACACGGACCAGCAATAATTCAGTTTGATATGACAGTACGGATTCCCGAAGGACTCTTTCCGCTCGTCGGAGCATTCCTTTTTCTTCTCATCACGCTTGTCGGTTGCGACCACCAGCCGCCGGCTCCGAGCAACGATCCGCAGGCGATCCCGTTCGATCTCGTCCTTCCATTCGAGCTGACCGGAGGGGATTATTATGCGGTTGCCGGCGTCAAGTCGGAGGAACAGGTCTCGCAGGTCGGGGATTCGCTGGAGGAGGTGACCGTCCGGAGGTTCTACGCGGAGTTCCTTGCGGCCAATGACGGACCGGTCGACTTCGATGTCTATATCAACACCACAAAACTGGCACGCCACCGCGACGGCGATACGCTCAGGCTCCGCTCCACTTTTGATACCAGCGTCGTCAGCGGCGATCAGGTCTGGCATCTGCGCGAACCGGGAGAGGAGCGCTTCGATATCGGTCGCTTTATTCTCCCGTCGGTCAGTTTGCTGGACACGATCGGTCCGTTCAACGGACTGCGCGAGACGAAGGGGACGCTCCGTTCGGACACGGCCCTGACGATCCGCTGGCAGCCGTCGACGACCGGCGGGAATATCCGTATCGAATGGCGCGCCCCCAAGACGACGATCGTGCGGGATGCCTTCGACTTTTCGGGGAACTATGTGATCCCCGCTGAAGTCATGGAAAATCTTCGGGGGACCGGCACGGTGATCATCACCCGCTACCGGTCGATCTCCGAAACTTTCGACGGCAAGACGGTCGTCGGTCTTCGCATGGCGCAGCGAACATACGAGGTGGCCGTGCAATGAACGTCCGCTTCTTCCCGCCGCTCCTTCTCTTTGTTTTTTTGTCTGTTGTGGAGTCTCTGCAGGCTGGTGGAGGAGCGTGGGTCAGAACGAAATCGGGATACTACTTCAAACTGGGCTTTACCTCCCTTACCGCCGAAAGCGAGTACGGCTTCAACGGCGAGAACCGTCCGCTTTTCACCGACACGACTCGCTTTGCCAACGGTACGATCGGCATCAGCAACCTGACGCTCTACAGCGAATACGGCATCACCGACTGGCTCACCAGCGTGATCTCCACGCAGTACACCGTCGTGGTCCGCGAAGCCGACATTATCGAGCGGGGAATGGAAGGGCTGGTGCAGGCCGAGGGGGCCAGCGGGTTGGGGGATGTCTGGATCGGTGGCCGAGTCAATCTTCTGCCGAAGGACTGGAAGGTGGCCGGAGCCGCTACTCTGAGTTGGAAAATCCCGACCGGGTCTCCATACAAGGAGGTCCCTCTCGGAACCGGTGTCCCCGACTACGAAGGATCCCTTGCATTCGGTACCGGATTCCCGGTCGGTGGCGGGAGGTTCGGCTATGTGCAGGCAGGGGGAGGTTACCGGCTTCGCAACAAGGCCGAGAACGAATATCTCTGGCAGATCGAAGGAGGCGTCGGTCTGCTTCCGACGCTCGGTTTGCAGGCCGTGCTGGACGGCATCCATTCCACCGCCGACTTCAGCAAGGGGGCGGAGAATTCCGAAAATCCTCTCGTCTTCAATCAACTGGTCGGCAATCAATCCTTTACCCGCTTCAGTGGCGGACTTGTCTATTCCATCTCTGATGAAATGGAGATGAACCTGCTCTACGCCACCACTCTCTCCGGCATGAACACGCTGAATGCCGGAGCTCTCTCCATCGGCGTGGCGTGGAAACGCTGACTCTCTTCCCATTTGATTCCTGCGATATCCTCTCCTCCTTTCCCGACGGAAGGAACGAAACCCCGGGTCTTCATGTTTTTGAAGGCGGAAGGATTACCGGACCGTGGAACGGTCGTTGTGCTTCCGCAGGCATCCCCCGGCTGTCCCGTCTTCCGGCAATCCGGGTAGCCCTGCTTCCAACACATATTCGGAGAACGTAACGGAAATCCGTACCGGTCGATCGGCTTCCCCGACCGCCGGAACGGAAGATCCGATTGCGGAGAAGAGGATGAAGGAACGAGCGAAGATTCTATGGGCATATATCCGGCAGACCTTCAGGGAGTTCGGCAATGACGGAGGGACGAGTATGGCTGCGGCCATCGCCTACTACACGATCTTTGCCCTCCCCCCACTTCTTGTTCTTGTGGTTGTGGTCACCGGTCTGATCGTCGATCCGCACGACGTTCGGGAGCTCCTTGCCGGAGAGATCGGCGGGCTGACCGGGTCTGTGGGGCAGGAGGAGATCGGGCAGATGATCGATCTGGCGCGGGAGCAGGCCACCGGGAAGGGAATCGGAGCGATTGTCGGCGGTGTTGTCCTGCTGATGGGGGCTGCCGGTGCATTCATTGAACTGCAGGATGCGCTGAACCGGGCCTGGGGGGTGATGCCCGATCCGGAACAGGGGGGAGTCAAAAGCTTCCTCCTCAAACGCTTCCTTTCGCTCGGTATGGTTCTCGGTGTCGTCTTCCTGCTCCTCGTCTCCCTGATCGTCAGCACATTCATCTCCGCTGTGGGTGAGTGGATCGAACAGATCATTCCCGGCCTGTCGGTCGGTGTGCTATGGCTGATCGATCTTGCCCTTTCCCTGCTCATCATCGGCTTTCTGATCGGGGGGATCTTCAAGGTCCTCCCCGATGCCGAACTCTCCTGGAACGATGTCCGTGCCGGTACGATCGTGACTGCGGTTCTCTTTCTGATCGGAAAGTTCGCCATCGGCTTCTACCTGGGGCGGAGTGATGTCGGATCAGTCTTCGGAGCGGCCGGATCGCTGGCTGTCCTCCTGACCTGGATCTACTATTCGGCAATCATCTTCCTGCTGGGGGCGGAGTTTACCCAGGTCTGGGTGCAGCAGCACGGACGGCAGATCCTTCCGGAACCGGGGGCTGTGAAAGTCAGAAAGGTTCTGCATGTGCGTCGCAGGAAAGCCTCGGGAAGAGAAGAAGAGGAAACCATTCCGGCAGATTCAGTAGAGGAGGATGCGTGAAGTCGGATCAGTGGAAAGATCGAGCCGCAGGAGAGGTCGGCATCCTTATCGTCGGTGGCGGACCGATCGGTCTGGAGCTTGCCGCGGCGCTGGAGCGGTCGGGACTGTCCTATGTGCTGCTTGAGGCCGGGGGGATCGGGAACACCATCTGCGGATGGCCCCGCAACACCCATTTCTACAGTGCGCCGGAACGTGTGGCGATTGCCGGCATTCCGTTCCATTCCATCGACCAGAAATCGCCGACCGGTGAGGAATATCTCGCCTATCTCCGGAGCGTTGTCGAGGGGTGCGACCTGAACGTGCGGGTCTGCCGGAAGGTGCGGCACATCCGTTCGGACGATGGGAGCTTTGCGGTGACGGCCGATCTGCTTTCCGGAGGAGAGGAGATCTGGCGATGTGCGAACGTTGTTCTTGCCACCGGCGGGATGGCGATGCCGAACCGGCTGGATATTCCGGGGGATGACCTCCCCCACGTCTCCTACCGGTTTGTCGATCCCCACCTCTACTTCCGTCGTTCGCTTCTTGTAATCGGGGGAGGAAATTCCGCGCTCGAAGTCGCCCTGCGTTCGTGGCGGGCCGGAGCCCGGGTCACGATCAGCTACCGCCGCGATGCGTTCGATCCCTCACGCTCGAAACCGGACCTTGCGCCGGAGGTGGAGATGCTGATCGGCAAGGGGGAGATCGGATTCCTGCCGCGAACCTCACCGGTGGAAATCACCCGCGATGCCGTCGTCCTTGCCGATACCGATGAAGAGGGGGAGAAGATCGAGGGAAGGACCAGAAGCGTGCCGACCGATGCGGTGCATTTCGCCACCGGTTACCGGGCCGATATGTCCCTGTTCAGAGATGCCGGCGTGGAACTGCTGGGAGAGGGGGAACGACCGGAATTCGATCCCGACACGATGCAGACCAACGTCCCCGGCCTCTACGTCGCCGGAACGGCCGCCGCCGGAACCCAGACCAGCTATGAACTGTTTATCGAGACCTGCCATCATCACGTGGAGAAAATTGTCCGCGCCATCGGCGGCGGAACCGACATCCGGACCGGGAGTGTGCCGGAGCGGAACTATGACTTCACGCTCCGGGATCTCTATGGGTTGAATGTCGGAGGGCGACGGGACAGAGCCGGAGAGGCAGGGGATCAATGAAACGTTGATTCAATCATGATGAGTACTATCGGAGGACGGTATGGCCGAGCAACAATTCCCGAAACAGCATCAGAACAAGCAGCCGGGGGAACGGTCCGAAATGGACCCGAAGCCGAAGACGCTGAATCCGGACTATAAGGGGAGCGGCAAATTGAAAGGAGAGGGGGCGCTGATTACCGGCGGAGACAGCGGCATCGGACGTGCCGTTGCGCTGGCGTTCGCCCGGGAAGGGGCCGACATCGCGATCATCTATCTGGAAGAAGATGAGGATGCGGCCGAAACGAAGCGGCTGGTGGAGAAACAGGGGAGTCGATGCATTGTGATTCCGGGAGATGTGGGAGAGGAGCGCTTCGCACGAAAAGCGGTTGACCGTGTGATCGACGAGTTCGGCCGACTCGACGTTCTGGTCAACAATGCAGCCGAACAGCATCCGAAGAAGTCGATTGCCGATATCGACGCCGATCAGATCGAGCGGACGTTTCGCACCAACGTCTTTGCGATGTTCTATTTCGTCAAGGCGGCTCTGGACGAACTGAAGAAGCGGAAGGGACGGATCATCAACACAACGTCGGTGACCGCCTACAGGGGGAGTCCCGGTCTGCTGGACTACTCGGCCAGCAAGGGGGCCGTCACCGCGTTCACCCGGTCGCTCTCCGGCAATCTGGTCGACGACGGCATCCGGGTAAATGCCGTGGCGCCGGGACCGATCTGGACGCCGCTGATCCCCTCGACGTTCGACGAGGAGAAGGTGGCAAGCTTCGGCGGGGATACGCCGATGGAACGGGCCGGACAACCGTTCGAAGTTGCCCCCGCATTTGTGTATCTTGCCTCGAACGATTCGTCCTATGTCACCGGACAGGTGATCCACGTCAACGGCGGGGAGATCATCAACGGATAGCGCAACGCCATAACCGGGAGGAGAGTTGCACCAGGTCTTTGCCCGAATAGCTGCAAACGGAAAGGGGAGTGGAAGATTCGTGTTCTTCGCACTCCTCTTCTTTTATTGTGCGATTGTCGAGTCCGCACAGGGACAGCCCGATCTCGGCGGATACTTCTCCGCCGGGGGAGCCTTCACCACGATCAACGGTTCCGGAACGGTTCTGCCGACGGTCGATGCCGGACTGATCGTCAACCGGCGGTTTCATCTTGCCGGAAGCATGTCGGCCCTGATCCCGACGATCCGGGCCGACTCACTCTCCTCCGACGGACGTCCTCTCTTTATCAATCTCTTTTATGCCGGCGGCCGGGTCGAGTATATCCACAATTCCGAACAGTTCTTCCAGTACGGCGGCGGTCTTCTCTTCGGCGGAGGGAGCCTGAGCTTCAGCACAAGCAACCCGCACGAGCGGAACACGGCAGTTGAGGAGCCGGGCTACGGCTTCCTGATTCTCGAACCCCATCTCAACGGACAGTTGCGACTGGCCGAAGGACTCCGGTTCCACACGCGACTCGGCTGGCGTTTCAGTCTTGCAGAGGATTCCGGCTCCGGACCGGCCGGGGAGATCGGCGGACCGGTTCTCTTTGCGGGGTTCAGGTTCGGATGGTTCGGGGAGTAGATTCCAGTATCGCTGTCATTCATTCTCATCATTTCCATTCGATTCGTCATGAGTTCTTCATCCGAGCAATCACAACAGATGGCCTGTCCTGAATGTCAGGCCGCGGTTCCGGTTATTTCGGGCTACATCAACTGGTGCGACCGGTGCAACTGGAACGTAAAACCGCCGGAGGAGACCTCCCGGACAACATTACAGGATCGTTTGAACAAGCGGTTCGGTCCCGCGTATGAGCGTCGTCTCTTCGATGCCGTCGTCGGCGACCGGCAGTCGCTGGAGGGAGGAGGTTTCAGTCTCTCCCGGCTTCTCGCCTATATCCTTGCCGCATGTGTTCACGTCACGACATTATTCTTCGGAACGCTCGGCCTCTTCCTTCTGGTCAATTACTGGCCGAACATCATTGTTATCCTGCTCGGACTTCTCTCGCTTGCCGTTGCGTGGGTAACGTTCCCGAGAATGGACAAGCCTCCCGACGGTGTGCTGGATCGCAATGAATACAGGGCACTCTATGGTCTTGTCGACCGGATTGCCGCCGAACTTGGGCTGGAAAGGGTGGACGGAATCTCGGTGGACCATGAGTTCAACGCCTCGTTCAGACGTGTCGGGTGGAGAGGGCGGAACTACTTCCGGATCGGCCTTCCTCTCTTCGTTATTCTGACGACGGAAGAAAAGGTGGCCCTGATGGGGCACGAAGTGGCCCATGGTGTGAACGGGGATGCCCGGCGGTCGGTTTTTGTGGGGGAGGCGGTAAACAGTCTCATGCATTGGTATGATCTGCTGATGCCGGAAAGTCTCTTCAGTTCGGAGTCCGGTATTGCCGGTATCCTGATGTTTCCGGTCAATCTGTTGATGGTCGGACTTGCAAAGCTTGCCCGGCTCGGTGCCTACATCCTTCTGCTTCTGCTGTATCACGACAGTCAGCGCGCAGAGTATCTGGCCGATCTTCTCTCGACAAAAGTAGCGGGAGGGAAGTCGATGATCGGAATGCTTGAGAAACTCTACTTCGGCGAGTTCTATCTTCTGACCACGCAGCGCCTGACGCTTCACAAGGAGAAAACCCTTCACGATGAATTCCGACTGCTGATTCGCGAAACACCGGAACGTGAGCTGGAGCGACTGCGACGTGTGGCCCGGCTTGAAGGATCGCGTGTCGATACGACCCATCCTCCTACTCCGCTCAGAATAGAGTTCATCCGGCGCCGCGATACGGCTGCTCCGATTGTTGTGCCGGATCAGGAGGAGGAAAGAGCGCTTGAAGCGGAGGTGATGTCGCTGTTACCTGGTGTGCAGAAGCAATTGTGCGATGAGTATCGCTGGAGTCTCCACTATTAGGATCACCATGAAGTTGCTGACGTTCCTCCTTCTTCTTCCTCTTCATGCAGCGTTCGGTTCTTCCGTCGGATTGCCGGAGGAGAGAGAGCTGATCCGGACAGATAGTCTCAGGAATCAGTCGGTACAGGATACGTCGAACATTATTCCTCTCCGCCTTGCCGTTGTCGGCGGTCTATCGGTCGGCGGCTTCATTGTCGGACACATCGTCCTGAACAATCTCTGGTGGAAGGGAGAGCAGAGTTCGTTCCACTTCACGTGGCGCGACGACTGGGTCTACGCCCTCGGTGCCGACAAGCTGGGGCATTTCTATACGCCCTATGTCGGAACGGACATCTACCGGCAGGCGTTCCGCTGGACCGGCATGAGCCGGGAGGGGAGTTTGCACTGGGGGGCGGGACTTGCCTCCGGGTATACGACATATATAGAGATACGGGACGGCTTCTCGGCGGAGTGGGGCTTCAGTTGGTGGGACTTCATTGCAAACAATCTCGGCGTCGGGTGGCGCGTGGCCGAATTCTACGAGCCGTGGCTGGAGAACATCCGGTGGAAAGTCAGCTACGAGGCGTCCGATGCGTTCAAGGAAGGAGCCTACAGCTCGATCATCGACGATTACGAGAGCACGTATCACTGGGCGAGCCTGAACGTGAACGGATTTCTGCCGGAGTCGTGGCGGCGCTACTGGCCCGACTGGATAAATATCGCCGTCGGTCACAGCGTGAAGGGGGTGCGGGCCTACGACGGGTCGGGACATCACGAACTCTATCTCGGTCTGGACTGGAACACCGAAGGTCTTCCCGGCGACGGTTCGTTCTGGAACTGGCTGAAGCGATTTGCCAACTACTATCATCTCCCCGCCCCGGCCGTCCGGATCGCGCCCGATGTGGTCTGGTACGGGTTGAAGTTCTGAGCGAATACCTTCGTGAACCTTTGTGTTCTTGGTGTGCGCACGCCACGGTGCATCAAAGACCGCGGCGGGTGGTGAATCTCTGCCTGTGCAGAATCTTTACCACAAAGACACAAAGGACACGAAGGGACCACAAAGCTCAGGAGGTGGCGCCGCCGCAGGAACTGCCGGCTCCGGCGGTGCAGCCGAAGCAGTGATCGACGAAGACGATCCGGCGGTTCAGGATCGCCTCGGCGTCCCAGTCGAAGATCGATTGCGGCGCATCTTTTCCGAACGGAAGATCTCCCATCTGATTGAAATCGCAGTCGCTCAGCCTGCCGTCGTAGTTCACGCTCACCATCGTTCTGCACATGATCCCCTCGGCCGCCCCCGGATTGAAGGCATTGACCAGTTTGTTCATGTACTCCTCGTAGCCGCCGCGGCGGACCAGATCGCGCTTGAACCGGTGGATCGGCATGTTCGTGATCGTGTAGAGATTGTTGAAGAGAATGCCGAACTTCTCCCCCAGCTCCCGCTTGTAGTCCCTCTCCAGCGATTCCTGCGCTGCCGGAAGAAACGCACCGACCGGGTTGTAGACCAGATTCAACATCAGTCCGGTCCCCTCCTTCCCGTACCCGACTTCGTTCAGTCGCTTCAGTCCGTCGATCGACTTCTGGAAGACTCCCCGTCCCCGCTGCTTGTCGGTGAAGTACTCGGCATAGTAGGGGAGGGAACAGATCACCTCGCACTGATGTGCGGCGAAGAACTCCGGCAGGTAGGCCTTGCTCTCCTTTGTGACCGGGTTGCCGTCGAACTGGACGGTCAGGTTGTGGCGGACCATCACATGCTTCCCGAGCTTCTTCGCCTCGGCGACGACCCAGTCGAAATGCTCGTTCAACTCGGGTGCCCCGCCGGTGATGTCCAGCGTTTTGATCTCCGGATGAAGACCCAGAATCTCCACAACTTTCTCGACCGTCCGTCGGTCCATCGCCTCGGTCCGCTTCGGTCCGGCATCCACATGGCAGTGAAGACAGGCCTGATTGCAGAGCTTGCCGATATTGATCTGCAACGTCTCGATTGAAAGGGGTCGCAGATCAAGTCCGGCCTCTTTCACATGCCTGTTGAAGTTGAATCGGGGAAGGGGAGGGCTCTCCCTCTTCTCCTTTGCTCCGTTCACTACCTGTTCCTGATCTATTACGTTCAATTCCATAATGCTTTCAATAAAAATTCAAAATGACCTGCCGTGGCGGATGCAAAAAGCAGCAGGGGCAAGTTCGGCTCCCGTCAGTTGCAGTCAGTGCCTGCTTGAATGAAAAATCAAAATTCCCGTCGCGGCGGATCCGGAAGCGGAGAGAGCGCAAGTCCGCTTCCGGTGCTTCCACACCCCTCTATCCCTGTTTTGAATTTTGCCTTTTTCATTTTTCCTTACTACGCTCCTACCTTTTCCAGTCCGTTCAGCATCTGCACACCGTGGACCAGCGAGGCCCCACCCCGAACGGCGGAGGCCACATGGACCGCCTCGGTCATCTGTGCCGGATCGGCTCCCGATTCCAGACAGCTCTGCGTGTAGGCGTCGATACAGTAGGGGCACTGGATGGTGTGGGCGACGGCGAGTCCGATCAACTGCTTCTCTCTCTTGCTGAGGGCGCCGTCGGTTCCGGTCGCCGCGTTGTACCATTCGAAGAATTTATCCGCCAGTTCTTTCTGGTGGGTGCCGATCTGGCCGAAACGGTTCAGGTCGTTCGATTCATAATAGTGAGCCATAAGGTTCTGTACAGAGTATCGATAATAGTTGATTGATAGTGATAACGACAGACGTCACGGCAAACCATACGGGGGCGGTATTTCGCCTGCCGATGGAAAGAGAGCGTCCGAAACCGTTTGAAGCGGCCTTGCGGCAATCAGATCAGGAGATCATCCCTGCGATCGGGAAGGAAGAAGGGGGGGCCGGAAGAAAGGATCGCGTCAGCGCCTTGTGGTTTGTCGGGAGGATGTGGAACGATCTGGTTTTCGACACAACGGCGATGTGGAGTGCGATGCCGAGAAGTCTGCCCAGTGCGATCTCCGCTTCTGGAGATTGCCACGAATCATAGTCGGGACGAATAACCGGGAGGGGAGCGGCTGAAAGCCGTGAGCAGAGATCGTTGAAGAGGTGGGGCGTTTGCCACGACAGGTTGAGGAATTCTTCCCTTCGGTATGCCTGTCGGTTCAGTCCGATCAGGAACGCCCCTCCATCATGGGTCGGGGCAGCCGATGCTTTCTCCCCTCTCTCCAGCAGACGGAATCCCTCAAGAATATCTTCCGATGTGATATCCGGAGAATCGTTCCCGATCACGACCACCTGCTCGTATCCGAGAGCAAATGTCTCCTCGACGGCGTTTGCAATCCGTTCCCCGAACGTGTTGCCGTGCTGTCGGAGGAAATGATCGGCATCGATGTCGCTCCCTTTATCGCCGACGGTCAGCACCAGGTCGATCCGTTCCCGCAGCCGAGCGGTTCGGGCGCTTATCGCCCGATTCACCTCGCGATAGCCGAGGGGAGGAGTGTGCCGACGGGGAAGGGGTTTGATCCGTCCTTCCAGACGTTCATCGCGAACAAAGAAGAGTATGGCCTGTTGTGATCTCATCGGTCGTGAATATATCTCCCGGGCCCTGACGTTCCAAGGGGAGTTATCCTTTCTTCTATCTCTCTTCTTTTGAGCTATGAGGTGATCCGCGTTGTCCGGGTGTTGCGGTGGTGTCGCCCCGGGTTGCGGGCGTCTCCGTGCTGACGCACGGAGCTATTGGTGGGGAGACCGGATGGTTGTTGTCTGGCGGTGGTGTCGCCCCGCGTTGCGGGGCTGTGAGGTTGGTGTGGGGAGGATGTGGTGCAGGGTGTATACACATAACGGCTCATGTCCCTCAGGACATGAGCCGTCTGGTTGTTGTATGCGGAAAAAGAGTCCGAATCGGGCGTTACCGCAGCACTTGCAGTTGCGTCGATCGGCGTTCCCCGCCGGCCTCGATGGCAACCAGATAGGCTCCGGTCGGCAGATCGGCGAGATCAAGCCGGAAGGTTCGTTGTCCCGCCTCGACGTTCGGTTGTCTGATCGAGCGGACCGTCCGTCCCAGATTGTCGACCAGGTTGATCGAGACGTCGGACCGCTCGTTCAGCGTCATCCGGATCGTCGTCTCTCCTTCGGCCGGGTTCGGCAGAATCCGTGCGGCCAACTCCGAAGTTTCCGGATCATCGACCGATGAAGTCTGGAAACTTGTCTCGTAGTACTGGCGGTGAAGAGCAGTTGCCAGCGTCTCCAGTTCCGGAATCGTACCGGTCTGGGGCGCGTTCCCTTTTCCGGATGGAGTTCCGTTCGGTGTCACTCCTTCAAGCACTACGAAGGCGATGGCGAAATGTGCCTTGTCCCCGGGGCGCAGACTGAAGGGCTTGGTCCCCATCAGAACCCGTTTGTCTCCCGGGCCATTGTCGCCGTCCAGACTTCCGGTGCTTATGAACTGATAGCGCTCTTCCGGTGTTCTTGGATCCATTTGAATAACCCAGTTGCGGAAAGAGTGAACCTCTCCGCCGGCACGGAAGAGATTCCGACGGCTTTCGTCGACAAATCCGTTCCCGTCCACAACCGGGGCTTCCAGCATGATAATCGCAAGTGTGCCGTAGTCGTTCTGTTCCTGTTCGGACCAGACGAGTCCGGCGTGCAGTAGCGGGTTGGCTTCGTAGAAGGCCACGCGATCATTATCCGCCTGTCCGATATCGGGGTCGAGGATCTGCGCCGCGTAACAATCCAGCAGGTTCTCGCCCGACACGTTCTCGATCTCGTACTGAAGAACAACGACGTTCTCCCGCAGATCTCCCTTCTTCCAGGCGTAGACGTTCTGATGGATCTGCAGCCCGAGCGGATAGCCGAGCGCCCGGGCCGGCTCTACGCCGATCTCATACTCCGAGAGATCCCCGTCATGGTAGTAACTGAAGAACTGCTCATGAACGCCGGACATGAATGCCGGCCGATCGAAGCCTCCCTGATTGTAGGTGAACGTGCCGGGGTAGAAGGGCGTTGCCGTCTCGCCGGCCCGCAACCACAGGGGCCACACCGGAAGACCTTGGGTCGGATTGTAGGTGCCGTCGGTCCGGTCATGCTCCACCGAGTGGTAGAGAATCGGTTGTATTGTCGTCGGCGGTTGAATGTTGCGGTATTCTCCCGGAACCGCCCAGCTCCTTCCGGAGTTCGGATTGTAGGTGATGAAGCTGAGACTTTTCTCCTCGAAGGTGATTCCTCCGTCGGTTGAGACCGGCTTCCTCGCTCCGAACCAGAGTCCGCTGCCGAAGAGGTAGCGTTTGTCCGATCCCCGCGGCACCCTCATGCCGGATTCCCCTCTGGCTATGTCTAGACCGAAGATGCCGTAATTCGACGTGTAGAATTCCACGTTGCTGATCTGACTCTTCTTGTTTTCAAACGGAAGCTGCTGTGCTTCGGCTTCCGGCGGACTCCCTCCCCGGAGGAGCAACAATCCGCAGGCGATAAAAAGAAAGCGTTTCATATCGACATTCCTTTGTGGTTATGGTTATTGAGTGCGTGTAGTTGACCGGTCAAAAAAATTCTGATGATGATGCGGGGGCTACCATGTTTCGAGATGGAGGCGGAAAATCCCGTCTTCTACCCGAACATCTCTGCCCGACTTCTGATCGTAGGCCGTAAAGTGGAAGCGGCCGACGAGGACGCCACGGGTTGTGTCGATGGCCAGCACCCGTATCTCCCCTTCCTGCTGAGTGGGGGTCGTCACGAACTCCTCTTTCCCCTGATCTGTCCGTTGTTCATACCGTCCTCCGTATTCGGATGAGAGAGAGGGATCGACACGTTTCGGCAGACGGTAGGGGTCGGATATCGGATAGGTGCCGGGTTCCCGGATGTCGTCCATGCGAAGTGCCAGGGCTTCGTATGAGTATCCGTCGGGATCATAGGCCGTTCCCTGCACGCTGAGATACCAGGCGTCGGCCACGTTCCGGTTGTAGAAAATCGGCCGGATCAATTCGCTGGTGAAGCTGACCGGTCGACCATCCACGTTGGCGAAGAGCGTGTCGGTCTGTTTGCCGAGAAACGGTTCGCTGAGAAGAATCGAGTCGATGTCGACCGGAATGAACCGTCGCTCGGTATCCACCGATAGCGGATCGCCGCAGGAGCCGATCACGCATCCGATCAGCAGCAGGCCGCACAGTTCCCGGGAGAATCTGCGGAGGGAAGGACGCGATGTATGTCGTCGGTTGTTCATTGGTTCAAAAAAACGGTGGATTATGGATTGATCGAAATTCCCAGGTGCCCGTTCAGATTTGTGCTCGTGTGAAGCTGCCCGCGGAACGAAGTCCAGAGAAGCCAGGAGGTAATGCCGCCGTTGATCCGGAGGTGATCGCTGATGCCGTACTCAAGTCCAAGTCCTATCGTCCCGACAGGACCAAGCTCCGTCCCGCCGCCGCCGATCTCCGCTGTCCCGGTGATGCGGTCGGTCGCAAAGATGCGGGGGGCGATGTATGCCCGTCCGTAGAAGAGGGCCGGGGACTGTTCGATGATCGTATCGTTCGGCGCCCCTCCGGTGTTCGTGTGGTAGACCTGTGAGAACCGGGTCATGCCGACGGCCGTGCCGAACCGGGTCGGCAGTCCGATCCGTTCCAGTCCGATGCTTGCCCCGACTTCCCGATCGACCATGAGGTTACCCGATCCGTCGAGTCCCTGCACGTCCGGAAGGGATGAGCGGAAGAACTGTCGCATCTCCAGTCGCCACGGGCTGCTCTGACGGTCCGGACTCTGCTGTGCAAAGGGTACGGTGCCGATTCGTTCGCGATCTTCCCTGGCTTGCATCTGGTGTCCGGACGGGGCGACGGCTGTCAGCCGTTCGGGAACCGGGCGCAACATCCGATCATCTCTCTCTTCTCCATCACGCATCCTGCCTCTCTCCTCCGGCTCCTCTGTTCCCGAACGCAACCGCTCATTCTCCCCCTGAAGCACGATCACCATCATCCGTTCCCGTTCCAGCAGTTGCCGAAGTTCTGCAATCCGTTCTTCCAGTACAGCGGTCCGATTCCGATCGGAAGTCATGACAGGTGCTTCCTGTTGCGACGCATCCTGCTCGGCAAGGATGGTGGAGTGAAGCGATCCGGAATGTTCGGATCGATACGGAGTTCCGGTATCATCCACGACGGCAACCTGACGATCTGCCTCGCCGGAGGCCAGGTGCAGACCGGCGAGCAGACCGCCGCCGATTCCGAGAAGAAGCATGAGAAGAAGGGGAAGATAGCCGGATCTGTTCCGTTCACGCGACGTTCCGGTTCCCACTGCGGCTGCGGCGATGGTCGGAGCACTCCCTTCCGGTGTGTTGAACCGGCTCCAGATCCCCTCGGCCGTCGACTTCGAAAGAGGAAGGGAGGAACCGGAGCGGAGCAGCTCGCGCGAGAGGCGAATCTGTTCCAGCAGCGCTCCCCGTTTTTCCGGAGAGACTGCAAGCACATGCATCAGTTCTCCTACCTGGTTGTCGTCGGTAAGTTCACCGTGGAGCAGTGCGGTAATCTGATGGTTCGTATTCATCGCTCGTTATGAAATTGGTTCGGAGTCGTCATCGTTCATAATCGGTTCGAGAAGATCGCGCAGCATCTGTTTCCCCCGGTAGATTCTGTTCTTCACGATACTCTTGCTGATCTTCAGAGTCTGTGCGATCTCCTCGTAGCTGTAGCCCTCGTATTCGCAGAGGAGGATTGCTTCACGGTAATGCTCGGGCAACTTCAGCAGAGCCTTGCGCACATGGTCCTGAACGTCGGTTGCGGTCGCGTCAAATTCGTAGTGGAGATCGGTTTCCGGAGAGAGTGTCGACCGCCTGCGGATCATATCGAGATGATTCAGGCATCGGGTGCGGGCTATGGTGAAAAGGTAGCCCCGTACGCTGTACATCGGTTTCCCTTCCCGGCAGGCGCCCAGCAATCCGATGAAGGCTTCCTGATGGATATCTTCGGCCGCTGCATTCTCCCCGATCATCAGCAGACAGAAGCGAAAGACTTTTGAGCCGTACCGCTCGAAGAGAATCCGGAATGCCCGTTCGTCACCCTCTCCGGCCCGTGCGGCAAGTTCCTGTTCTTCAAGTTCGGTATTGTGTGTGGCCACGATCATTCCTGTTCCGTCAACCGATTACATGACAAGAACAAACCAGTCGGGAAAAGTTCTCGTTGCTTCCGATCTTTTTTTTCTCCCGGATGGAGAACGGATTCCTGCCGACGGAAAATACTGCTGCACGGTTCCGTTCGCCTCTTTGCTTGTCAACCTTCCCCAGGTAATCGATTCCTCTCTGCGACCGCATCGCAGACGTCACTTTGAACTTCACTTCGCTTGATGATTTATCCGGAGTTCCGACCGGGATCACAGAGATGAATGCGCAGACCTTCGGGAGCATCGCTTCGGGGTGTGAAAAAACTTGCTTGTTGCAACAAGTATTGTTGCTTCCGCTTCTTTTTTGCGTAATTTTAATCCCGACGATAATCGTTCGTTTAACCTCTGAAGAACGTGCTTGAAGGCAAAAAGATAATCGTCGGTGTTACCGGCAGTATCGCCGCGTATAAAGCCGCCTACCTTACACGTGAGTTGTCGCGACACGGCGCGACGGTTCGCGTCGCGATGACCGACGCCGCAACACGTTTTGTGGCTCCTTTGACCTTCGCATCTCTCAGCAAACACCCGGTCGCATTGAACATGTATCCCGATCCTGAAAAAGAGGGGAGCGGGTCGTGGCATATCGACTGGGGAGTGTGGGCAGACGTAATGATTATCGCACCGGCAAGCGCTTCAACCATCGCAAAGCTTGCCGGCGGTATCAGCGACAACGCTCTGACAGTGATTGCAACCGCCCTCCGGGGGCGCCTGTTTGTTGCTCCGGCAATGGATCTGGATATGTACCGCTATCCTGCGTTGAGAAAAAACCTTGCAACGCTCCGCTCGTTCGGTGCGGTCATCATTCCTCCGGGAACCGGAGAACTTGCCAGCGGGTTAATGGGTGAAGGTCGGCTGGCCGAGCCGGAAGAGATCATTGAAGTAGTCGGCGGATATTTTTCCCGAAGCATATCGATGCGTGGGACAAAGGTTCTGATTACCGCCGGGCCGACACGCGAAGCGATTGATCCGGTTCGCTACATCTCGAACCACTCGTCGGGAAAGATGGGGTATGCTCTGGCCGAGGAGATGCGTGACCGGGGAGCGGAGGTGACATTGATCAGCGGTCCGACGGCGCTCGAGGTCCCGCCGGGCGTTCACGCGGTCGGCGTGACGACCGCCGAAGAGATGGCATCGGCTGTTGATGCGTATCGGGAGGATGCGGAGATCATCATTGCTGCGGCCGCCGTTGCCGACTTCACACCGGCACAGGTGATCGATCGGAAGATGAAGCGCCGTGAGATGCGTGCCGAAGAGATGTCGATTTCTCTGGTGCCGACCCGGGACATCCTGAAATCGGTCGGGGAGAAAAAGGGGGAGGGGCAGGTGATTGTCGGCTTTGCGCTTGAGACCGATGATCTGGTGAATGCCGCCCGGCAGAAGCTGGTGGAGAAGGGGTGCGATCTGGTGGTTGCCAACCCCGCAGGGGAGGAAGGAGTGGGATTCGGCGGAGACGAAAACCGGATTACGCTGGTTGAGAGCGACCGGGAAACGGCATTGCCGGTAATGACCAAGCGGGAGTGTGCTGCGGCGATTTGCGATACCGTGGAACGCATTCGGAATGGAAAGGGAAAGAAGAGTGAACAAGAGAACGGGCATCTTCACGGAAGTCAGCCGCAGAGTGGGAACAGAGTCGAATGAGTGAGACGCTCAGAGAAAAGGCGATCCGTTTTGCCGAACAACAGTATGCGATGTACGGCGAGGTCATCGTGACGCAGCGGCGATCAGAAGAGCAAGCTGAAGCGGCTCGTTCTGCAACTGAAAACCTCATGTCATTGTTTGAAGAAGAAAGTGAGCAGTCGTGGTTTGCCCGGCAGTTGCTCGGGATAAAGGAAGAGTGGGTGGAGGCCGACTCTCTGGACCGACTCGAGCAGATGATCAGCAACTGCCGGAAGTGTCCGCTGTGGGAGACCCGGAACAAATTCGTTTTCGGGACGGGGAATCCGAACGCCGACATTGTGGTGATCGGCGAGGCTCCGGGGGCCGAAGAGGACAAACGGGGAGAGCCGTTTGTCGGCGCAGCCGGCAAATTGCTGACGAAGATACTTGAGGCGATCAACTTCAGTCGTGATGATGTCTATATCTGCAACATCCTGAAGAGCAGACCGCCGGGAAATCGCAGACCCGAAGCGAATGAAGTGGAGGCGTGCATACCGTATCTCTACAAACAGTTGACGCTTGTCAAACCGAAGTTTATCCTGGCTCTTGGACTGACCGCTGCGAAGTCGTTGCTGGGGACAACCAAGGCGATGAAAGACCTGCGGGGCTCGGTTCATGACTGGCATGGAATACCGATGATTATCACCTATCATCCGGCGGCATTGCTTCGTAACCCTCAGTGGAAACGTCCGACTTGGGAAGATGTG
>CBFGQN010000011.1:0-17819 GCA_965650895.1 uncultured Ignavibacteria bacterium
AATGCGAACAGCTCGTGACCCGCACTTCACGAATGAGGACTCATAGCTGACGGCTTTCGAACAATCACGGTAGCTGTGGGATTCATCCCGACGTCCGGGGAACAGAGTGGGGTCCAGTCGGTCATTCCCGAAACGTAGAGCAAACGATGGAGGCGAATGCGAACAGCTCGTGACCCGCACTTCACGAATGAGGACTCATAGCTGACGGCTCACAGCTCATAGCTGATCCCTCACAACTGACGGCTCACACTCTCCCAACTCCCCTCTGTCACCGATCACCGATTGCAGCAACGGAAATCTACAGGCGGAGTCCGAAACCGAGCCCTCCCGCCATAACGATCTTTCCATTGCTGTCGGAAACGTGGTCGATGGTAAAAGCGGTCAGCAGGGGAAGGTTGTTGTTCGCTTCCAGAATGTAGTCGATGCCGACAGAGATCTCGAACACAAATGATTTGCCGACCGGCGCCATATAGCCGAGCGATCCGTTGATGAGTTGAATGGAGAAATCACTGTCGTCCTTCTGTTCGCCGGCAAACAAGTGGAATCCCAGTTCGCCGAACCATCCCCTGATTCCCTTGCTTGCATGAAGTCGAACACCGGTCTGGAATCCGAAGCCCTTGATGTCGTCGATCAATCCGGTTCCAAGCATCACACCTCCGCCGTAGAAGAGGTTGGGAAGATCTTCCTCGGCGAAATAGAGCGAGACGTTGTAAAGGGAGATCATCTTGACCGGATCGAACAGCATCATGTAGCGTTTGTCAAGATCCTCTTCGCGGCTGAAACCACGATACTCGCCGATGTAAACTGTCGGCGGAATTGCGGCCGCTCCGGTGTCGCTCTGGGCGCGGAGGTTCGGACCGGTGAGTGTGAGAAACGAGAAGAAAAAGAACAGCGGGAGGGCCGGTAGTGCGATGCGACGGGTCGCCATGCTGATTGAAGGTTGTAGTGAATCTCGACTCTGAATGTGATGATGCGGCAGTATACGAAATCTCCTCTATCCGATTCCGGTCCCGGTCGGAAGAATATCTTTTCCCCTCGCACAATTTTCTTTTCTCCTCCCTTCGGAGCGTTGATCTCTGCGTTGTATATTTCCGAAGTCTTGTTTCATTATCCTCTGTAACCCACATTCCTCTTGATACCCGTATGATTCATCGTCCGTATGTGATTCGATCTTTTTTTGACTGGTCCTTTTTTCTCCTCCTACCGCTGTTTCTGATTTCCATCGGGTCTGTTGCGTACAGTGCGGGGGATTTCGAGGTGGAACGACAGACCGAATTCCGGGTGGGGGAGAAGGAGGGGAAGTATACGCTGGAATCGAAGGTGACCGAAACCCTTACGTACCTTTCGGACCGGTCTGTTGCCCGGCGTGCCTTTTTCGTCTCCGAACCCTTCTACGCCACTCTCTCCGGTCTCTACGGCATCCATTCCCGCGGCAAACTCGGCAGCGACCACATATCCTACGATTACATCGAACACGAAGATGTATTCATCGCCGACAACAAGGTCTGGCAGGTGGAATTCCCTTCGCAGAAAAAGGGAGAGTCGGTGACCTACGGATACGAGATGAAGTACGAGGGGGCCGAGTGGTTTCCGGTACTCTACGTCCTGAATACCGGCAGAGTCCGGAAGTTTGCGGTGACGATAAAGCATCCGGCTGATGTAGAGGTGGAATTCAACATGTTCTTTCCCCGTGAGGAATTTCCGTTCAGTCTGGAGAAGGGAGAGGGGAAGACGGAGCTGATCTTCGAGAACATCGCGGAGCGGAAAGACTTGAACTATTTCCCCTTCAACGGTTTCAACGCAGCCGTCCAGGTCAGGCTGACCCGGAACGGACGGGGGATCACGCCGACGACGCTCGCGGAGTTTACCGCCTGGTATCAGGGGCTGTTCGATCAGAAGCCGACAATTGCCCCTTCGCAGGCCGCAAAGGTAAAGGAGGCGATGGCCGGTGCGGCGACGCCACGCGAGAAACTGAAGGCGATTCACGATTACGTCCGGACCGGGATTCGCTATATCGCCGAGGAGGACGACTACGGGGCGATCGTTCCCCGGAATCCGGAACTTGTTCTGCAGCGGGGGTACGGCGATTGCAAGGACCGGGCCTATCTGATCTCCGCGCTGGCGGCGGCCGAGGGGATCGACGTCGATATGACGCTGGTCGCCACCCGGCCGACCCCGACCTTCAGCGATCACGTCTACCTCAGCCAGTTCAATCACGCGATCTGTTCCTGGGAAGATGGGGACAGGCGGGTCTACTTCGACCCGACAAGCAAGTATACCGAGTTCGATAATCTTCCCTACGGCGATCTGGAGAGTGCCGCTCTGGTCCTGGATCCGGAGAGTCCGCGGATGCTCCGATTGCCCCGACCGAATATGAATCCGGCCATCGAAGTGGAGTTGCGGGGGAGTCTGGAGGACCCGGAGAACGCCCGCGCACGGGTGACGCTGCGCAACGTCTACTTCTCGGCGGCGATGCAGGCGTTGAACGATCTTCGGGGACTTGAGCTGGAGAACAGGTTGTCGAACATGGTGACCTCCCACTTCTACAAGATTTCCCTCGACTATTTCGAGCGGGACAGTGTCGGTGAGGACTTCGTGATCTTCAATGCCCGGGCCGATATCTCGGACTTCCTGATCGCATCGACAACGAAGAAGTATCTCCCCGTAATTCCGTTCCGGTCAATCGAGGCCGATATACTGGATCGCAAGGAGGACCGCTGGCCGATCACCACCGATGTGAAGGAGACGCTGGAGCTGCGGATGATTCTTGATATTGACGGCTATCTGGTCGAGAAGACCTCGTTCGCCTTCGGCGACGACCGGCTTGCCTCTTTCTCTTCTTCGATCAACCTGACCGAAGACGGACGGGCGTTGGTCGACTACCGGTTCCGGCAGGTCTCCGGCCTGTATGAAGGAGACGCCCGCGAAGGGTATCTCGACTTCTGCCGCGAATACCTCAAGAGCAAAAAACAGATGTTTATCCTCCCCTCTGCCACCGAATAACACCATTCCACACATGAGACCCTGCCTTCTGCTTCCCGTCCTTGCGGCGTTGTTCCTGGCCTCCTGCGTTTCAGGACCGAAACGGCATTTCGCCCTTGAACGGATACATCCCGATTCCCTGAAGACCTACAAGTTCGATGTCGACGCCTACAAGGAGAAGTACGACGGCCACGACGGCGTCTTCATCTCGGCCGACCACGTCCTGGAACATGTGGCGGCGGCCCAGGTCTGGAACGCCTACCGGGTCTCCACGCTCCGGTTTATGGTCCTGAATCCCGACGCCGAATGGCTGACGACGTTTTCGGTCGGTCCGGACAAGGGGGGAAAACTTCTGCGGGCCTACGTCAACGTCATTTCTCCCGACGGAAGCGTCCGGTCGTTTACCGAACAGGATATGAAGCTTGAGGAAGATTCCGACGGCAACACGGTCTACCGGTTCGCCTATCCGGATGTCCAGGTCGGCACCGTGGTCGACGAAGGATATGAGATCAGATATCCCTCCGGGGCGTGGGTGGCGCGGGAGGATTTTCCGTTGCAGTACCATCTGCCGTGCGAACAGGTCAGAGTCCGCTTTGCCTGTCCGAACTGGTTTACGACCAGGACGAAGAAGATCGGACCGGACGAACGGATCGAAGCGCAGCCGGACCATTCGGTGATGGGGGTCAAGGGGATCGTCTACGAGGCGAAGGATGTTCCGGCCGTCGCCGACGAACCCTACTCGCCGAACTTCAAGGAGATGTCCCGCTATCTCGACGTTGCCGTCACCGGTGTGCATTCGACGATGTTCCTGAGATCGTGGGATCACTTCGCCGAAGGATTCAAGGAATATGCGCTGGACCGCGAGTCGTTCTGGCGTGATCGGGCCGGGAGCGTGCTGGACGATATTGTGACCGACGATATGACCGATCTTCAGAAGACCGACGTGATCATTTCGTGGCTTCAGCAGAACATCGCAATCGAGGAGGTTCCGGCCGACTTCAGTTTCAACGATGTCATCAAACGGAAAAAGGGGAATTCGATTCTTGTGACCGGACTGGCACGACTGATGCTGGAGAAGGTCGGACTGGACGCCGACTTCCTTCTGATCCATTCGGCCGAGCAGGGCTATTTCGATGAGGACTACGTGACGTTCGGAACGCTGACGGTTCCGGCGGTCCGGACGATGGTTGATGAGGAAGAATATGTCCTCTTCCCCTACATCAAAAACCTTCCGATCGATCTGGTTCCGGAGTATGTGCAGGGACAACGTGCGATCCGGATCAACGGCGACGGGTTCGTGACGATGCCGGAGGGGAACCTTGCCCGCAACACGATCACGGAGAGCTATCATCTGAAGATCGACGATGAGGGATTGATCTCGGTCTCGGAGGAGAAGGAGTTGAGAGGATCGGCCGCCTACTCGGTGCGGCGGCTTCTGGAGAAGGTGAAGGAGGAGGAGATCGAGGAATTGATGCGGGAGCTGCTGACATACGAGGAGGGGGATGTCGAGCTGAAGAAATACGATATCGAGAATCGGGACGACTATCACAAACCGCTGAAAGTCAGACTGGAGTACGAGATCGATAATCTGGTGACGATTACGCCGGACGAGGTGATCGTGCAGACGGCAGGGCTTCTTTCTCCTTCGTCGAACCGGAAGACGAAGGTGGAGACAGAAAAGCGGGTCAATCCGATCCGCGTCTACTACACCGAGCGACTGGTCAGGAACATCACGATCGATCATCCGGATGCGTGGCGACTTTCAACCCTGCCGGAGAATATCGCCTTCGAAAACGATTTCGGCTCGATCGATGCCGAATACTCCACCGCCGACGGCCAGGTCCGGATCGCCCTGAGCCGCACATTGAACAATATCAAGGCATCGGCCGACAAATTTCCCGACATGCTTCACATTATCGGCAGTCGTTCCCGTTATCTTCAGGTCCCAACACTTATCTTTTCAAATACGGGGTTCGAAGGGTGAGGGGGGAGCGGTGAGCTATCAGCTATGAGCAGTCGGGTTTATCGCGATGCCGGGAGGCCCGGAGAGGATGGGGAAGTGGCTTTGCTCTTTGCGTCCTTTGCGTGAGCTGTCAGCAATGAGCGATGAGTGATCAGCAATGAGCGATCAGTAGTGAGGCGGGAAGTCCGGCACATTCGACATTCGAAAATCGACATCCGAAAATCCGGGTCGCAAGCCGTCGGGTAACGGAGATTTTGCTGGGGCGTTTGTTCGGACTGCCGTATGGGATCCTTTCAGAAACGGAGATGATTGCCGAGTGAATGCCGGAAAGTATACATCGGGAGGTACATCCGGGGGAGATGTCTCCTCACGTCGTGCCGTCTCATTCCCGCTGAACGCCCTGCTCGTCCTGCTGATCACGGCTGCGGCAAATGCTGCGGTCTGGTTTGCCGGACGTGAAGGGTTCGTGCAGATCCCTTCGATTGCCGTTCCTGTGCGAAACGTCGCGGTCGTCCTTCTCATTCTGGTCGGCGGTCGTCTGCTGATGGCCGTGCGTGACCGGCGTGCCGAATTTGTGCTTCTGATTGCCGCTCTTCTCTTCGGTCTCGGTCTGGCCATGCAGTTCCGGCTCGGACACGACGCCCCGCGTCAGTTATCCGATCGCGAGATCGAACTTGTGGCCGACACCGTCCGCTTCCGGATGAGCGGACAACCGGAAGATTCGGTTGCCGACGCGATTCGGGAGACAGTCGGGGGATATAATGCGACGTTGCGGCGGGAGTTCGATCAGGGACGGATCGACGTCCGTCTGGCCCGCTCCCTGCAGGAGGAGTATGGTCCGTCGGATACGACCTCTCCCTTCCTCGAAGGACGTTCGACCGCACCGATGGACTCCTACTTCTTCCGTCTGCTGCCGTTGCTGGCGGCCCTCGGTGCGATCTTCCTCTTTGCCCGCTCCCGCTTCTCCTCGTTGCTGGCTTCGCAGTGGCGGGCGGTCGGACTCTACGGCAGTCTGGCTCTCTGCGTGGTCACGTTCAGCTACCTCGGTTCGGTCGGTGGTATCCGGGGTTCCAGCGTCTCGCCGCAGGAGCTTCTGAAACTCAGCATCCCGATTGCCTGGGCCGGACTTCTCCTCCGTTACCGGAACGTCTTTCTGGGGGAGTCGCTGGCGATGATGACGGATCGTCCCCTGATTCTCTGGCTCTACGTCCTCGGCCTTCTCGCCCTCCCGCTGCTGGTCTTCGTTGCCGTTCGGGATTTCGGACAGTTTCTGGCGATCGGTCTGGCGCAGATTCTCCTGCTGGCCTGGTTCACGCGAAATCCCCTCTACGTCGTGCTCTTCGGCTCCGGCCTGGTTGTCGCCTCGATCGTTCTGCTCGGCGATTCGATTCAGTTCGCCTCTCCCTTGCTGCTGATCCTTCTTGTTCTTGTCGCGGCCGTCCTTCTGCTGGCCGCCCTTGAACGGTTCAGGACAAAAAGTGCGCTCTGGCCCGTCGCCTCGGTTCTTCTGGTCGGGTTCGGACTTCTTGCGTGGGGGGCCTCGCTTCTGCCGTTTGTGCGGACGATGCTGGAGACGCCCCGGGCACGCTTCATGCTCTGGGCCGATCTCTTCGCCCGGGACGGCAACCCGGCCTGGTGGGACAACTCGCGGCAGGTGATCGAATCGCTCTATGCCTTCGATGCCGGAGGGGTCGTCGGTGAGGGATTCGGCGGCGGTAGTCCGTTCCTGATTCCGAAAGCCGGCTCCGATTTTATCTTCTCCGCCTTCGTCGAGGAACTGGGTATTCTCGGCGGTCTGTTGATTCTTTTAGCGTTCATTGCTCTCGTCGTGATCGGTCTGCGGATCGCCGCCGATCGGGATCGGGGTTCGTTTGCCGGACTTCTGGTTGCCGGATACGTCCTGATGATGGGTGCGCAGACGTTCGTCCATCTTGCCGGGACGATGAACGTGATGCCGATGACCGGGATTACCCTCCCCCTTGTCTCCAGCGGTATGAGTTCGATCATCGTGACCTGGATGATCATCGGGGCGATTGTCGGTATCGCGTCGGGACGGGAGGGGAAGCGGGAGGGGGAGGATTTTGTGGTGGTGAGCGGGAAATCGATTCAAAAGTAAAAATTCAAAATTCAAAAAGAGCAGAGTTGTGGATGCTGCAAAGGCGTGATTGATGTTCCCCTCTCTTGTCTCTCCGACAACTATGTACCATTTATCCGCGCGATACTACGACCATATCTATTCCTTCAAAGACTACCGGAAGGAAGCCGATATCCTGCGGGAGGTCATTGAGCGCTATGGTGGTTCCGACGGTCATCGTTTGCTCGATGTGGCCTGCGGAACCGGAAAGCATATCGAATATCTGCGCCGGGACTTCCGGGTTGAAGGGGTCGATCTGCTGGAGGAGTTCCTGCAGATTGCCCGCGGAAAGTTTTCCGATATCTCCTTCCATCAGGGGGATATGCGGGCGTTCGATCTCGACCGGCAGTTCGATGTCGTCACCTGTCTCTTCAGTGCCATCGGCTATATGCAGACATTGGAGGACCTGAATGCCGCCGTCGCGAACATGGCCCGTCACCTGCTGCCGGGGGGCGTTCTGATCCTGGAGCCCTGGTTCTCCCCCGATGTCTGGAAGGGGAATACCGTCCACCTTCAGACGGTGAACGAGCCGGAGTTGAAGATCGCACGCATGGTGACGAGCCTGACCGACGGACGCCTTGCGGTGATGGATATGCACCACCTGATCGGGACGACGGAGAAGACCGAGCACTTTGTCGAGGAACACCGGATGTTGCTGGCGACGAAAGAGGAACTGCTGGATGCGGGACGCAATGCCGGACTTGAAACGGTCTGGGATGAAGAGGGGTTGACCGGAAGAGGATTGCTGATCGGAGTACGGGGGGAGTGATGCAACGGATCGTCCTGCTAGGATCGAACATCGCCCACTCACGTTCTCCCGATTTCCACAACAGATTGTTTGAAGAACGGGGGCTGGCGTATCGTTATGAACTGATGCCGACCACAGCCGAAGAACTTCCGGGGTTGATCGAACGGATGAAGGCCGGAGGATATCGCGGGGCAAACGTTACGTCACCTTTCAAGGAAGATGCCTTCGGTCTGATGGATGACGTCTCCGAAACCTGCGCCCGGCTCGGCTCGGTCAATACCATCCTCTTCGATAACGACCGTGCCGTCGGATTCAACACCGATGTCGAAGGATTCCGCATATCTCTTGTCGATGAGGTCCTGATGGAAGCTCCCTTCACCGCCGCCATCCTCGGCACCGGAGGGGCTGCCCGTGCGGCTGCGGATGTTCTGCTCGGCAATCCGGAACTTCAGCGTCTGACGATATACTCACGTTCCCGCTCCCGTGCGGATGATGTGGCGGGACGCTGGAATGACGAGCGTTTGCAGACCGCCCGGATCGGTGATTTCATTCCGGCCGATCTCATCGTCCACGCCACACCGGTCGGATTGCCCGGAATGCCGGGAAGACTTCTGGAGCCGGAGCGGTTGCGGGGAACGAAGCTTCTCTACGAAATGATCTACCATCCGGCGGTCACCGATCTGATGCGAGGGGCTTCCGAAGCCGGAGTGCGGGTGATCGGAGGAGAGAGCATGTTCAATGCCCAGGCGATGGCGGCGTTCCGTATCTGGACTGAAGAGAAGTAAAGTAAAGTGAGACCGATGGACGAACGACCGGGAAGACCTCTCTTCCCGGTCGTTCGTCACGACGGAGGATCTGAAGCTTTGCGGAGACATCTCCTTCCGTTGAATCTTGTTGAGCGATGCCGGACCTTAAGCGACAACGCGGGAACGATCCCGGATCGCGGCGTTGATGATTCGCTCACACACCTCGCCGTACTCGATCCCTGCCGCGCGGGCAGCCTTCGGTACCAGACTCGTGCCGGTCATGCCCGGGAGCGTGTTCACCTCCAGACACCAGGATTCCCCATCGGGATCAAGCCTGAAGTCGACGCGGCTGTAGCCGGTGCAGCCGAGCAGCTCGTGTGCCTTCAGGGCGAGCGTCTGGAGTTCTTCACTGAGACCCAGCGGAAGATCCGCCGGACAGAAGTATTCGGTCCGACCTGACGTGTACTTGTTCGTGTAATCGTAGATGCCGCTCTTCGGTCTGATCTCAATCACCGGCAAGGTCTCTCCGTCGATGACTCCCACGGTCACTTCCCGTCCCTCGATAAATTCCTCGAAGAGAACGTCCGGCGAATACTGTCGCGCCAGATCGACTGCCGGAATCAGTCCTCCGGCATCGTTGACGATCGTCAGCCCGACCGTCGAACCGCCGTCGTTCGGCTTGACGACGACCGGATAGTCGGTGATCTGTTCGACGAGAGCTTCCAGCCGTTCGGCGCCGGCATCGTCGTTCGGACCGAGCAGAAACCAGTTCGGTGTGGATATGCCGTTGTTGCGGAAGAATTCCTTGGACTTCCCCTTGTGCATCGCCAGGGCTGATGCCAGAACTCCGGATCCGGTGTAGGGGATGCCCCGAAATTCCAGAAGCGACTGGATCTTTCCATCCTCACCATCGTTGCCGTGAAGTGCGATAAAGGCCACGTCGGTATCATCAGGAAGATTCTGAACTGCGGTGATGACCTTGCGATGGTCAAACCGGGCAAGTTCCTCCGGCGAGGGGGCTGCTTCGGTCGGCAGAACCAGATCGTCGAAAGCGATCTCCGCCTTCTCACCGAGCGCTACGTCGTATAGTCTGACGTTATGCCCTCGCTCGATCAGGGCTTCGGCAATCCCTTTGCCGGATGCCATGGAAACATATCGTTCGGCGGATGTGCCGCCAAGAAGAATAGCAATGTTCATAGTCGGAAAGCTGAAAGTTCGGAAACGAAGATGAAGATACGCCGACTGCCGGTTCACCCGTGTATCGGGATGTCGTTACCGGAAGGAATGCAAAATTCAAAAGGAAAAATTCAAAAAGAAGAATGATTGTACGCTTGGGCATCTCGCATCTTCTTTTTGAATTTTGCATTTTCCATTTTGAATTTCCACACAGTTCCGGTCTATGCTGCACATACGATACCTGTTACTGATCTCCCTCCTTTTTATTCCGGTGATCCTTTCGGCACAGCCGGAAAGGGAGAAGGGGAGGGAAGCTCCCGACATTCCCGTCGTCACCCGTGCCCTGGCGATTACCAACGCCCGGATCGTGGTTCGTCCCGGTCAGGTGATCGAGCGGGGGACTGTGATTATGCGGGACGGATTGATCGAATCGGTCGGTCAGAACGTGAAGACTCCATACGATGCACGGGTGATCGACGGAACCGGGCTGACCGTCTACGCCGGATTTATCGACGGCTACTCCTTTGCCGGGGCGCCGAAGCCGGAGCTCTCGGATGCGAAGGTTCCAAAACCGGGAGACCCGCCGAACGACCGGGCCGGCATCACGCCCGAGCGGGATATCCGCGACCTCTTCAACCGGAACGACTCCTTTATCGACTCGCTTCGTCGTGCAGGATTTACAACCGCCCACGTTGCGCCGCGCGGCGGAATGCTTCCGGGGACCGGAGGTCTGATGCTGTTGGGAGGACGTGATACGAGTCGCTTTTTCCTGCGCGGAGGGACCTCGCTGGTCGCGACGTTCGACGGAGCGGACGACGTCTATCCGGCCACGCCGATGGGGATCATGGCGAAGTTCCGCAATCTCTACCGACAGGCCGAGCAGTTGCGCCGTCAGGAAGAATCGTTCGGCACCGATCCGAACGGTTATCTCCGTCCCGGCTACGATCCGGTCAGATCCGCTTTCTTCCCGGTGATCGAAGGATCAACGCCGATTCTCTTCCGGGTCGATGAGGATCTGGAGACGCGGCGCGCAATCACACTGCAGAAAGAACTCGGGTTCCCTCTGATTCTTGTCGGACTGAAGGAGGGGGGAGACATTGCCGATCTGGTTCGGCGGGAAAATCTTCCTCTCTTCCTTTCACTGAACTTCCCGGACGAGATCGAGGAGGAGACCGACTCGACCAAAAAGGATAAAGCCGAGGGGGGGACGGACCCCGAAGAGGGGGCTCCCTACGACAGCACCGCTGAGCGTCGACCGCCGCCGATGACCGTGGAGGAATATAACAGGTTGAGCCAGAGGGTGCATGATCATCTTGATCTTGAGGGAGAGCGGAACAGACTGGTTGCCGTGCGGGAGGAGGCCCGGCGTGCGGCCCTTTCACTTCCGGCCATGTTCAATCGCAGCGGAGTCCGATTCGGATTCGCTACGGCAGGAACGAAAGGGAAAACGTTGCGGAATAATCTGATCGAGGCGGTGCGGCACGGTCTGCCGGAAGACCGGGCTCTGGCCGCACTGACGGTGGAGGCTGCGGAGATGATCGGTATGGAGCGGGCCCTTGGAAGTGTCGAGTCGGGAAAGGTGGCAAACCTTGTCGTGACCAGCGGGCCCTATTTCAACGACACGTCGAAGGTCCGGATGACGGTGGTTGACGGCGTTCTCTACGACTATTCGGACGAGGGGAAAAAGAAGAAGGGAGAGGATTCCGCCGCCGGAGAGAAGGTGCATGTGCTGACGGCGGTCAATGCGGCCGAGCCGATTGTGCCGGGACGGATCGCGGCGATGAACCGCGATCTGAGCGGAAACATTCTCCTCAGAAATACAACCGTGTTGACCGTTACCGGGGGAGTTCTCGAAGAGACCGATGTTCTGGTTCGGGACGGCATTATCCGCGGCATCGGCAAAGGACTGAGCGCTCCGTCCGGAACGCAGGTGATCGACGGCACCGGAAAGTATCTGATGCCCGGCATCATCGACGCCCACTCGCATATCGCCGTCAGCGGTCCGGTGAACGAGTGGACGAATCCGGTGACCGCCGAGGTCCGGATCGAGGATGTGATCGATCCCTACGACATCACGATCTACCGTGCGCTGGCCGGAGGGGTGACCACCTCGCATGTGATGCACGGCTCGGCAAACGCGATCGGCGGACAGGGGGAGACGATCAAGCATCGGTACGGCGAGATCGATCCGGAGAAGCTGAAAATGGAGGAGGCTCCGCGCACGATCAAGTTTGCTCTCGGAGAGAATCCGACGCGGGTTCACGGCAGGGGCTTCGGCGTCTCCCCCTCAACCCGGATGGGAGTCGAACAGGTCTTCCGCGAAGCCTTTACCGAGGCGCAACGCTACATGATCGAACAGGAGAATTACGAGAAGGCCAAAGGAGCGAAGGGGAAGCGACCGATTCCGCCGCAATACGATGAGCGGATGGAGACGCTGGCCGATATTCTTCGTGGCGAGATCCTGATCCACTGCCATTCTTACCGGGCAGACGAGATCCTGATGCTGATGCGGGTGCTGAAGGATTTCGGTGTCGGGCGGATCACCTTCCAGCATGTCAACGAAGGATTCAAAGTGGCGAAAGAACTTACGGCTTTCGGTGCTGCAGCCTCGGTCTTCAGCGACTGGTGGGCCTATAAGTTCGAGGTGTACTATTCGACCGCATACAACGCCGCGATCCTGACCCGCAACGGTGTGGTCACGTCGATCAATTCCGATTCTCCCGAACTGAATCGCCATCTCTATCACGAGGCGGCGAAGTCGATGAAGCATGGAGGACTGAGCGAGGAGGAGTGTCTGGCGATGATCACGATCAATCCGGCGCGCCAGCTCGGTATAGAGGATCGGGTCGGTTCGATTGAAATCGGCAAGGAAGGTGACCTGGCCCTCTTCGACGGTCACCCACTCTCGATTTATGCCCGTCCCGTTCTGACGATTGTCGACGGCGTGATCCGCTTCGATGCCGAGAACGATCCGGACGATATGCGTCTGAAGATCAATCCGGAGGAGAGGATCGATGCGGTGATCGAGATGGACGGGCATGAGGACGGTTGTATGGAAGGAGTGGAAGATCACAGATAATCGAGAATCCGGTATGCGTACACTTACAACGATATGTTTTCTGCTGTTGGCTGCGAGCGCTTCGCTCCTTTCGCAATCCCGGTTCTACGCTCTGACCAATGCCCGCATCGAGACGGTGACCAATGGCGTGATCGAGCGGGGGACGCTGGTAATGCGTGACGGACGGATTGAGGCTCTCGGGGCGAACCTGCCGGTTCCGGCAGGGGCCGAGGAGATCGACTGTTCGGGATTGACGGTTTATCCCGGCATGATCGATGCCGGCACACATCTCGGTCTGATCGAGGTCAGCTCGATTCCGGAGACGCGGGATGAGAGCGAGCTGGGAGATCTGACTCCCCACGCGCAGGCACTGACCGCGGTCAACCCGAACTCCGTCTCCATTCCGGTCACCCGCGTCAACGGTGTGACGACTGTGTTGACGTTGCCTTCGGGAGGATTGCTTTCCGGGACCGGAGCTCTGATCAATCTTCACGGCTACACGCCGGAACAGATGAACGTTGCCGGACTCCACGTTCTGCAGATCAACTTTCCGAGTCGGGCACGGGGGGGCTGGTGGGATGAGCGGACCGACGAGGAGGTGGAAGAGGAATGGCAGAGCCGGATGGACAAGCTGAACGAGGTCTGGGACCGTGCCGAGACGTATGCCCGGATCGACTCGGCCTGGGAAGCGGGCCGGAGGGAGCGGCTTCCTGAATACGTTCCGGTGATCGAAGCGTTGCTTCCGGCAATCCGTCGGGAAATGAGAGTTGTTGTGGAGGTGAACAAAGCGGCCGATATCGACTCGGCGATTGCCTGGATACAGCGGCGGAATCTGCGCGCAATTCTTGCGGGCGTTCGAGAGGGATGGCGCGTTGCCGACCGGATTGCTGCTGCGGGGATTCCCTGCATTGTCGGTCCGGTCCTTTCACTGCCGTCGCGCGCTTCGGATCGCTACGACAAGGCATACGCCAATCCCGGACTTCTCCGCAAGGCCGGTGTGCAAGTTGCGCTGCGGACCGATGATGTGGAGAATGTCCGGAACCTTCCGTTCCAGGCCGGCTTTGCGGCGGCGTATGGAATGGGGCGGGAGGAGGCGCTCCGTGCGGTGACGATCGAGCCGGCCCGCATCTTCGGCGTCGATTCGCTTCTCGGCTCGCTGGAGATCGGCAAACAGGCCACCCTCTTCGTTGCCGACGGCGATCCGTTCGAGCCGGGGACCGTCGTTCGCCGTCTCTTCATTGACGGTCGGGATGTTCCCCTCGAAAGCCGCCACACGGATCTCTACGACGAATTCCTCCACAGGGAACCATAACCTTTGTACCTTCGTGGTAAAGATGCCGTACCGTTGAGATTCACCACAAAGTCACCAAGGGCACGAAGAATCACAAAGGTTTGGCCTTCGTGATTTCTTTGTGCCCTTCGTGTCTTGGTGGTAAATTCCCACCGATCCGGCAACCCCGGAGCATCCGGTACCTCCCCGGATGATCACCACCAAAACATAGAGGATCACCAGAATGATGTATGCACCCTTACCCCCCTACGTCAACAAGTTTGCCAGGGAAACTGTTGACGCCGTCTTCTCCGTTCACACAAATCTCGGTCCCGGATTACTTGAGTCGGTTTATGAAGCTTGTCTGATGCACGAGCTTGCACGGCGCGGACTTCACGTCGAGCGGCAAGTTCCGTTTCCTGTGGTTTACGATACTGTCCGACTTGACTGCGGCTTCAGAGTGGATGTCATTGTGGAGGGAAAAATTATTCTTGAGTTGAAATCCGTTGATGCAATCCATCCGATTCACTCCGCTCAGCTTCTGACATATCTGAAGCTGGCCGATCTGCGGCTCGGGTTCCTCATCAACTTCAACGTCGCGCGCATCCGTGACGGAATCAAGCGAATGATTCGCTGATTTCTTTCGTGACCTGGCGGTAAAGATTCCGCACTGTTGAAGATGTACCACCAAGGCACGAAGAGCACGAAGAATCACAAAGGATCGGCCTTGGTGATTTCTTTGTGCCCTTCGTGTCTTGGTGGTAAATTCCCATCGATCCGGCAACCCCGGAGTATCCGGTACCTCCCCGGATGATTCACCACCAATTCACCAAGTCAACACAAAGGTTCACCCCACATGGATTCACCTGATAACTTCAATCACCGCAGTTGGGGCGAGGAACATGAAGAATTTGCCCTTGCCTTCCTTCTTCAGAAAGGCTACCGACTCGTCAGGAAGAACTTCCGTTTCGGCAAGGCCGGAGAGATCGATCTGGTCATGCGCGACGACGAGGTCTGGGTCTTCGTCGAAGTAAAGGCCCGCCGCAGCCACACGTTCGGTCTGCCGGAAGATGCCGTCAACGAAGCGAAGCGGAAGCAGCTCAGAAGAATAGCAAAGGGCTTCGTACACGTCATGGAGCTGAGCGAGTACGAAGCCCGTTTTGATGTCGTCGCCGTCGATTACGCCACCGGCTCGGGAGGGGAGCCGGAGATTCGGCATCACGTCAATGCCTTCCTGTAGGAATTAAGGCTTCAAAAGGAGAGAGTGTCTCTGCTCCCTTGTCTCTTTTATTGAATCCGCCACAGCGGATCATTTTGAATTCCCCTGCGAATTCCCAAAGATTGTTCCGAACATGTCCTTTGCCTTGTCGGATGCCGCTCCGGCGGCCCCCATCATGCTGCGGACGATCTCGGCCAGCGGATCCTCAGACGAGTTGATGTCCTGTTTGTACTGCTCCTTTGCGTCGCTGAATTCTTCTCTGAAGGTCCTGCTTTCGGCTTCGTCTGCCCGCATGTAATCGCCGCCGAGGATCTTCCCGTAGCTTCCGTTATCCACCCACGTCTTCAGCTCCGTCAGCCGAAGGACGCCGAACGGATGGGAGCGTCCGAGCAGGTTCATCAGCTTGTAGAGACTGTCGATCAGGTTCCCTCCCTTCTGGTACTCGGCCGCCTGCAGGAAGAACTCGTTCGTGTCCATCTGCTCGATGCGGTGACCTCCCGCCATTTTCATCAGGAGTTTGTAGGAGACGTCCGGATTCTGCACCGTCAGCAGTCCGGCCCGGTCGGCGGAGAGTTCGCTTTTGCGATCCCACTCGCGAAGGGCGGCGATAATCGCCGCCAGCGAGATGTTGCCGAGCGGAATGTTCATGAAGTAGACCGAGAAGTTGATCAGCATCGCCAGGAGCGTCTTGTAGAGGACGTGACCGCTGACGCAATGTCCCAGTTCGTGACCGATGATGCAGAGGAGTTCTTCTTCGTCGAAGGCATCGATGGTCGAGGAGTTCAGGACGATGAAGGGATTGTTGACGCCGATTGCGCTCGCGTTCAGAAAGGGCGTCTGCGCAATGTAGAGCTCCGGAATCTTCTCCACGTTGAAGATGTGGCACGCCTCCTTGTGGAGCTTGTAGACTTTCGGGAACTGACTCTCGCCGACGCGGACGGCGGAAGCGAGGTGGATCAGCCGGAGCGAGCGTTCGGTTGTGCCGCCGACGACTTTCTGGAGAAGCTGGTCGAGGCCCGGAACCCGCTTCAATGCGGCCAGAGCGGCGCGGTCGGCCGGGTGCTGCCAGGATTTCGGACTGATGTCCGGAAAATGCGTTCGTTTGATAGCCATAAGAATCAATGCAAAGTTCAAAATGATCCGCCGCGGCGGATTCAAAAAAAGAGGGACCGTCCGCCTGAATATACGGAACGGCCCCCTCTACGGTCGGGTTTGTGCGGATGTTTCGTCCGGATCAGTTTGCCGGACGTCCGAAGACGACAATGGAAAATCGGTTGTCCTGACCGAACTCCAGACTTCTGAGGTAGACAACCAGGGCATCGGTGCGGGGCGTTCCGGTCGGGTCGGTTGCGTAATCCCAGTAGGCAAAGACCGGTTGTGCCGAGACGCTGCCGGCCTCCATGTGGGGTGTGATGACGACCGAGAACTGGGGCGTGTTCTGTGCGGTCAGCGCGACGCTGTTGTCAAACTGGATCAGATAGATTCCCGGATTGTTCCCGTTGTGTGCCACCTGTGCGATACCGAAATCGGTCAGCAGACGACCGTCCTGCTCGATCTGTCCCCAGGCCAGCGGGACGTTGTCCCTGTAGAGTCCTCCCGGATCGGGCGTCCTCGTATTTCCCGCAGTTTCCGCCGTCACGTAATGTCCGGTCGTGCTGTCCGATCCGCGACTGATCACCGCAAAGGGTGCTCCCTGCGCTATCAGCCCACCCTCAACCAGCATGGCCGGACTCGACTCCGTATTTCTGACCGTCAGCGTCGGTTCCTTTTCGGTGCTTTCCAGAACGGCCGGGAGCAGAAGGGATTCGGCGACGGTTGCCGTTGCGGCCGATTCTGCCGAGGTCGCCTCGATTGCCTTCACCGCCCGGTCGGCGGCAACGGCGGAGTCGGCGAAGGATGCGTTCTCCGCAACGTCGGCACGATTTGCGGCCCGCGCGCTGTCCGCCTGGTTTGCGCGGAATGCAGCCCCTGAGACAAAACTGTAGGGAGAACCGTGGAAGCGGAGTCGTGGGATTTCGTTTCCGTCATTGAATCCGCTGATCGTCACGCCGATCCATCGGGGCTGGTCGAAGCCGATCGTGGGAGGAATTCCTCCCGGCGTCGCCCCGCCGATCACCGCCGTGAACGTCCCGGCGCTGTTGAACGAGATGGTCGGATGCGTCTCGGTGAAGAGGGCGTTCCCGCCGGTCGCCGCGTTGTAGATCGTCAGCGTCACCTGCCGGTCACCCGTCACCGGATTCCCGTCGCCGTCCTGCGCCCGTCCCTGATAATTGATGGTGGGGGAGACGATCTGCCCCGAGGCCATACTCCCGCTCGCCAGCAACAGCAGTGCAAAAAGTATCCGTTTCATAATCATTCCTCTGAGATGTATTGAAAGTTCTGTTCTTTTCATTTCGGTCTTTTCCTCCGGCGCATACCGGGAGGGAATCGGAAGTCCATGTCTCGTCTATTGCACGTACTGAACCGTGGTTGTCGGATAGAGCGTCCCGTGCGACTAGACCCACTACTGGTGGCCATGCGTTC
>CBFGQN010000012.1:0-17545 GCA_965650895.1 uncultured Ignavibacteria bacterium
CCGGTGATCGTGCCGTGGCGCGTCTCGCACCGGAGCAGAGCGGCGATCGTCTCCTTGTCGACGCCGTATTGTTTCTCGACGGCACTCAGCAGGCTGTCGTATCTGCCGATGAAGTCGACACAGGCCTTCGACGATTCGTCGGTGTCGACCCACGTGTACCAGTTGCTCTGGTCGACTTTCTTCCTCGGCTTGACCGCCACCATCTTCGGGATGTAGACGGTGCGTGCGTCGGAGAAAACCTCCCGCACATACGCCTCGTCCCAGCCATCCTTCAGAAGCCTTTGGATAACCGTTTCATAGCGCGGGTCCACACCCTCGGTGCGTTCCACAACGAAATCACTCCCCGCATCGGTCCGCACGGTATCGACCACTGCGTTGATTCGGTTGTCGGAAGTCTGGTCCTTCTCCTGCGCACAGGCGATCGTACAGAAGAAGAGAACGGGAAGAAGATATGCGAACATGCGAAGCAGAATCATCATGACGTTGGTTTGTTGTTGCTGATAACGGTCCCTGCTGTGACGAACGTATCGGATTATCTTGTCATCGTAAAGTAATGCCGCCGATCAAAAAAACTACGGAGGAGTTCCGGTTATCTGCGAACGGGAAACACGCGTGACCAGCGGACGGAAGCCCTGCCGCCGGGCCGCATCGTAGATGAAAGCGGCGTTCGACGGGAGAAGGGCATAGTCGACGGTGAAGACCGGTTTCCCCGCATCAGGATAGGCTCGGTACTGTCTGATCAGTTCCGTTGTGCCGAATCGGTCCTCCTCACTCCTGTCGTTCGGAATATCTCCCCCCTCTGCATCCTCCCACTCCTTTGCCGATATATCTCCCCGGAACCATATCTCCTCGGCCGCCACTCCGTCGATAATTGATGTATAGCCTGTCGGGTCGACATCGATCAGATAGGGAGCGTTCCGAACAAGAATGAGAAACTCCGGGTTGACCCGTCGCCCGGCATCCCGTATCTCCCTGATGAACGTCATCATGTCGACCGCCGGATCCATTCCTTTCCCCTCTGCCTCGGCCGCGATCTTCTCCAGCATGTAAACGTCGATACCGCTCAGGTAGAGACCGTCGAACCCATCCCGTGCAAGCGAGGGAACGATCCCCGTATCGGCAAGCCAGATCTGCCGCCATCGGTCGTCCCAGTAGGCCGTCGGATAGCTCCCTTCCCGTCCTTCCGGATCGGTTGTGACAAGAAACTCCGGATTTCCCGATTCGGTGTCCGTCGGCGGCTGCCAGTCATCCCGCCAGTAGTACCGCTCCTCTTCCGCTCTGCCGATATCGACCCAGGCAAGCAGGATCCGCTGTCGACCATCCGGTCCGTTTCGCAGACGGTCGATGAGACCGGCCGCGTCGAACTCCTCCATTCCCTTGATGGTCCGCGTCGGTTCCAGCACGAGCATGTCGTAGCGGGATCTCCGCAACCGATCGATGGTCTCCGCATCATCAACGTTTTGCAGCAGATACATCCACGCCCCCACCTTCGCCAGCGGACCGGTGCCGCCGGGGAAAGGGTAGGGGTCCGAAATCTTTTCCTTGCATCCTGTCAGGAAAATTCCGGTTGACAGAAGAGGCAGAAGGTATGAGTGCAGCCACATGATCGAATTCCGTAACGTGAACTGGTGGAATTCCGATGCCCGGCCGATATCAACCAGGCATACCAGGTCTGATGGGATGTTCTCGAACAGACCTGATTTACGGCACGACTTTGAATGTTCCCGACTTCACTTCATAGGTTTTTTCGCCGAACGTACTCGTTCCCTTGAAGGTAAACGTACCGACAATGAATTCCGATGTCGACTCGGTGATGATCAGCGTTCCTTCCGATGCCGGCGTCGGGTCCGGATCGAAGGCTCCGGGAGGATTGTTGTCCGCAAGGAAGTTTACCGAAACGGTAGATGGCTCTTCCGTGATCGAGTAGGTTCCCGGATCGGTGCTCGTCAGAAAAATCGTGATGCGTTCGGCCTGTCCTTTCGGTTCCTTCCAGGCGACGATCTCCTTGACGAAACCGTTCGGCAGGACCGGATCGGCGAAGGTTGTCGAGTCGGCCTCCCACGGCACGTCGTTGACGGTCATCGTGAGGCCGAAGGGAATTTCCTGCGGGTCGTTATTGGTCGGCGTATCCTCTCCGCAACCGGTCAGTGTGCCGAATGCAAAGAGTGCAAGGGTCAGAACGTAGAGGATTGATTTCATGATCGATCTGTCTGATGGTTCGTTTCGGGTTCGATAGTTTTTTTCTGATGCCCTGGTTCTCCGAAGAAGGGAATACCGGTTATTGATACTGGGCCAGTGTCTCCTGCAGTTTGCCGAGCGTCTCCTGAAAGTTCGTCAGCTTCTCCCGTTCCTTGTCGACGACCTCGGCCGGAGCGTTGGCGGTGAACTGCTCGTTTGCCAGCTTCTTTTCGGTTCCGGTGATCATCCCCCTGAGCCGTTCGATCTCCTTCTCGGTTTTTTTTCTCTCTTCCTGTACATCGATCAGACCTTCGAGGTGGACGTGAATCTCGTTCCGGCGGACGACCTCAGTCTTGGAGAGTCCCGGCTTTTCCAGTCCGGTATCGGTACTCAGGCTCTCGATCCGTCCAAGACGCTGCATCAGCGACGCCGTTCGGTTGTATACTTCCAGACTCTCTCCGCTTTCAGGGCGAATCGACACGCTGATCTCCTTCGACGGCGGCACCTGCGCCTCGCTTCGCATCCGTCTGATCGCCTCGACGGTCTCCTGCATCAGCGTGAAGTCCTGCTCGATCTCTTCGGATATGCGTTCCGGATCGGCTGTGGGGAATTCCGTGACCGAGATCGAATTCCCTTCCCCGCGTTCGGCCAGCGTCTGCCAGATCTCCTCGGTGACGAAGGGCATGATCGGGTGGAGCATCCGCAGAACCTGATCGTAGAGCCCGAGCGCGAACTGCATGATTCCTTCGGTCTCTTCGGCACTGCGCCCGCTCAGCTCTCCTTTCATTTGTTCCAGATACCAGTCGCAGAAATCGTTCCAGACGAATTCATAGATGCGCTTCGAGTAGTCGTTGATCCTGTACTCGTCCAGGTTCTGTTCAATACTTTGCAGCGTAGAGTGGAAGCGGCTGAGAATCCATCTGTCTGAATCGGAAACCGGGTGCAGGTCGCTCAGTCGGGTCGGGAAAGGGGAGGCGCTTCCGGTCCGTTCCATCCCTGCCTCATCAGCCTTCATCATCAGGAATCGTCCGGCGTTCCAGAGCTTGTTTGCGAAGTTCCGTCCGATCTCGCACGCCTCCTCGCTGAACCGGATATCCTGTCCGGTCGGTGCCAGATAGATAATGGTGAAGCGGAGAGCGTCGGCTCCGTATGTTGCGATCACTTCGAGCGGATCGGGCGAGTTGCCGAGCGACTTCGAGAGCTTCCGTCCCTGGGCATCGCGAATGATCGAGGTGAAGTAGACGTGACGGAAGGGGATCAGTTCTTTCATCTGCCGGCGCGGTTCCCCCCCGGCATTCGGTTCTCCTTGCATGAACTCCAGTCCGGCCATAATCATCCGCGCAACCCAGAAAAAGATGATGTCCGGTCCGGTCACAAGAAGATCTGTCGGATAGAACGCCTGCAGGTCTGCGTCGTTTTTCTCATCGCTTCCCCAGCCGTGGACGCTGAAGGGCCAGAGCCAGGAGCTGAACCAGGTATCGAGGACGTCTTCATCCTGACGAAGCGGAGCGTCGGACGCCAGACCGAGTTTCTCTCGCGCTTCATTCTCATCGCGGGCGGCCGTATAGCTTCCGTCCCCGGCGTAGTAGACCGGAATGCGGTGACCCCACCAGAGCTGGCGGGAGATCGGCCAGTCGCGGATGTTCTTCATCCAGTGCATGTAGGTTTTTACCCAGTGCTCAGGAGAGAAGGTGATCAGGCCCTTCTCCACCGCCTCGATTGCCGGGGCGGCCAGTTCGTCCATCCGGACAAACCACTGGTCGGAGAGATACGGTTCGATCTGCTCGCCTCCCCGTTCGGAGAATCCGACCGAGTGGACGTAATCCTCAACCTTCACGATTGCTCCGGCATCCTCAAGGAGAGCGGCGGCTTTTTTCCGGGCGGCAAATCTGTCGAGTCCGGCAAGGGGACCGGCCAGATCGTTCATCGTTCCGTCCGGATCAATTGTGTTGGGCATCGGAAGGTTGTGCCGGAGGCCGACCTCATAGTCGTTCGGATCGTGGGCCGGGGTGATCTTCACCGCGCCGGTGCCGAACTCCGGATCGGCATGGTCGTCGGCGATGATCGGAATTTCCTGCCCGCCGAGCGGGACGATCACCTTCCTGCCGATCCAGTTTCTGTAGCGCTCATCTTTTTCGTTGACGGCGATTGCCACGTCACCCGGAATCGTCTCCGGTCGGGCGGTCGAGATGGAGATGTACTCATCTCCATCGACAAGTTTGTAGCGGACGGTGTAGAGTTTGTCCTGCACCTCCTTGTGGTTCACTTCCTCGTCCGACAGAGTCGTCTGGGCTGCGGGGGACCAGTTGACGATCTTTTTCCCTTTGTAGACATAGCCTTTGTCGAAGAGGCGAACGAAGACTTCCCTGACCGCTTCGTTCAATCCTTCATCCATCGTAAAGCGTTCTCTGCGCCAGTCGACCGACACGCCGAGGGCACGCAACTGCTTCAGGATGATACCACCGTACTCCTCGCGCCACTGCCAGACCCGCTCGACGAATTTCTCCCGCCCCATATCACGGAAGCGGATCCCTTCGTCGGCAAGGGCTGCAACGACTTTCGTCTGAGTGGCGATGCCGGCATGGTCGGTCCCCGGAATCCAGCAGGCCTCAAATCCGCTCATCCGTTTCCAGCGGATATAGAGGTCCTGAATCGTGTTGTTCAGCACGTGTCCCAGCGTCAGCATGCCGGTGACGTTCGGCGGGGGAATAACGATGGTGAAGGCCTCTTTCGCTCCTTCACCGACTCGATCCGCTTCGGCGTTATACAGGTTGTGTTGGTACCAGTAGGTATACCATTTCTTCTCCGCCTCTGCCGGCTGATATGCTTTCGATAGTTCTGCCATAACGTACTGCGATGCCACGCATCGGGTTGCCTGAAAAAGTTATCGTCGATGTGGTATAAAAACGGGACGTGATTCTTCGGAGCACATCCCGGATAATTACATTGTCTGTGCGAAGAGAAACGTGCGGTTGCCGAAGTGAGTCAGTTTGATGAAACGCCTCTTCTCCGACCTGCAGATCTCCGTCGACAGACATCCGTCAAAAAGAAAGGGGGAAGATACGGAACGCCTCAAAACAAACAGTCCGGAGAAGAGGCGTTTCATGAATTATGAGACGGCAGACAGGGCTTCGTCCGGCACTTACCGCAGCGTTATCATCCCGTCCTGACCAAGTTGTCCGGTAATCCGCTCTCCCATATCGGCACTGCTGTTGTCGACACTCCCCCACAGACCGGTGGTGCCGAGCCAGGCGATTCTGCCGGAGGGAAGGTCGACCAGTTCAACGCGATAATTTCGCCAGGTATGTGTTCTCCAGTATCCCCCTTTTGTCGAGGTTCTCGTCTCTTCGGTTTCGGTGTACCGGACAACCGAATCCTGTCCGGTCTCCTCTTCGGCTCTTCTCTCACGCGGAACTTTCCGTTCCTCTCCTTTTCTCGTTGTGGTAACCACCTCTTCGACCGGCACCCAGCTTGAATCGACCGAGCGTTCGATTTCGGTGATGTGCATATAGCCGTCGATCCCTGCGCCGCTCAATGCCCTGAACATTGATGCGGAATCCCAACGGCGGGTAGGGGCGATAATCGACGTGCTGGTCACGGCACCGACTTCACGCTTGTGCAGCAGATCGACCAGCGCAGTCTCCACAACCTGGCGTTCATACAGCGATAAGGAATTGAAGTGGATTGCAATGCGATTATATCGCTTGCCGAGAAAATCGGGATCGGGAAATGAGGTCATCAGTCGGTCGGGTGTAGTGCGTGATGAGGAACATCCGGCGACACTGATCAGAAGGAGGGGAAGGATGAGAGAGAATAACAAAATCGTATGGGTCGGGCAGTGTGTCGTGAACATCTTCATAAAGCCTCCTGTCGTACTGGAATAATTCTTCGAGGTAGTACGGAAACTGATCCCTGAAAACTGACCTCTCAAAGCTGATAGCTGATTGCTCAAAGCCCACCCCTCATCATCAACTTCTCAAGTTGGGGCAGATGACCTGAATACCGCACCGAAGATTAAAAGAAGGGCAGAGGATAAAAGAAAAGCCCGCCGGATTTTCCGGCGGGCTCCTCAGGAACATGATGGATGCGGAAGAGCATTCCGCAGTCACATCGAAACTTACTTGGTCACATTGAACTTCATCGAGTAGACCTTCTCGTTTGCCGTCATGCGGACGAGATAGGGGCCGCTCTGCAGGTCGGCCGAGTTGATGGTGACCGTGTACTTGCCCGGCACATAGCGCTTGTCAAGGAGCGTCTCCACCTTCTGTCCGTCGACCGTGTAGAGTTCGATCGTGACGTTCGATACCTCGGTCAGGGAGAACGGAATAACCGCTTCCTCGCGAACCGGATTCGGGCGAACGTTCTGCAGACCCTGCTCGTTCGCATCCTCACCGAAGTGGTACTTGACGCTGCTGGTAATCTCGGGAACATCACTTGCATCCAGCTCGACAACACCGAACCAGAGGACGTTGAAGTTAATGCGGGCCGGTATACTTCCGACGCTCAGACTGTAGGTATGGGCAACCGTGTCATCTCCCCCTTCCGGATCTCCTCCAAGCGATCTCCGCATGAAGACACCGTGGACCATGCTGGCCGGAACCGGGTTCGAGAACGGGCTTGCCTGTGTTCCCTGGCCGCTCTGATACTCCATATATCCGATCAACCGCTGCCAGTCGCGGGCATCCCCTTCGAATCCGATCGGCTGGTGAACCGTGTCGGCGAAGTCATTGATGTAGAGAACCATTGCCGACTGCTCCTTGGTAAACTCCAGCGGCGGGTCGAATGTGATCTCCGTAGGCACAATTGCGCCCCGGTCGTCAACTGTCCCGTCCAGTTCGCTCTGATCCATGATGTAAGGGTCTGCGGCGCGGTTGTTCTCTTCCAGTTCTGTGCGCTTCCATCTGAGAATGCTGTCGCGATTGGCTGACTTGGAGTAGTCCGTATCCATGCGGAAGAACGCGATCTGCGCGATGCTGTTGGTCGGTCTGTCGGAGTTCTGGAACACGCTGAGCTGAATATCCGTCAGTTGCCAGTTCTGCACACCCTTGAACTGATCGATGTAGGTCTGATCCCGGTCATTGGTCTCCGGCGTCTCGCCGTTGTAGTAGGGATCGTAGATCGGATAGAACCAGCGGGGAGCGAAGATCTGCCCCATGCCTCTGACGGTGAATCCGCTCCCATCCTCGCCGGTCTGGATAAACATCGGCACCGTCATATCAAAACGGTTCGTGTCGCGGCGGAAGTTGCCGTTCGGCGTCACTTCGGTTCCCACACGCTGGACGATGTGGGAGTCCCACCCGAATTCGATCTCTTCTTCCTGTGCCGTCAGACCTGGCGCTGCAAGGAGCAAGGCCGCTGCAGAAAGGATAAATTTTTTCATGTTTTCCTCGGAAAATGTATGGTTGATAGTGTGTGAATTTGCGAATTCCAATATTTCGACGGACATCAAAAGGCGGTTCTTACGAAGGGAAGGAAAAACCGCAAAGAATAACCTTCAATGGGAGACAAAGTTACCAATTTTTTACCGGAATCAAGTTCCGGCGAAACTTTTTTATTGGCTTGCGCCCGTGCGGGATGTCGTTCAAGTTTGAGGAACATTGCACGGCTTCAGGAAGAAATTCCCTCTTTTATGCAACCGAATCGCTCACATCCGACTTCGTCAGCAACCTGACCGAACGTCCCAGCGCCATTTCCAGCAACTCTTTTTTCCGCTCCATGCTCCAGTTCTCAAATGTCGCATCGGCTCGGTCGGCGGTCTGCGGTATGATGGTGATCTCTTTCTCCCGGAAGGCAACTGAAAGATCGGCAATAATTCCCCGGTGCGTCCGGTCGAGCCCGTCGGCGATGCGGAGGATACCGGCCAGCACCCGGACTCTTTTCTGATCCTCTCGATGCAATGCGGCGAATTCCGGATGGCGTCCCTTCGGGTGTGATTTGCGATGGTATCGGGCGATGTTGGCGATCAGGGCGATCTCCTCGTCGTTGAATCCCAGCATCTCGCTGTTCATGATCAGGTAGAGGGCATGTTTGTGATGGGCCGCGTGGGAGATGTAGTAGCCGATGTCGTGCAGCAGGGCGGCGGCCTCCAGAAGTTCACGCGAGTCGTCCTCCAGCTTGTGGAGATCGACCAGTTCGTCGTACAGCCGCAATGCCAGTTCCGCCACGTGCAGTCCGTGCTTCTCGTCGAAGTTGTAGGTGCGACCGATTTTCATCACCGTCTCGTATCGCAGGTCGGAGAGATGGGCCGGTGTTCCCCTTTCGGCTCCGGCCCCTTTCCTGATCGTGTCGAGAATGATCCCTTCGCGAAGGGCATAGCTGCTGATGGTGAACTCCCTGAAGTCGAGTTCTTCCATCACGGTCTCCAGCACAATTGCTCCGGCAGCCAGAATGTCGGCCCGTCGCGGATCGCAGCCGGGGAGTGCCGCCCGTTCGGCAAAGGTTTTTGCCTCCAGGATGTTCCGGACGATCTGCCGTGCCTCCTTCAGCATGATCCGGACGCCGTTCAACGTGTCGGGGATCGTCTCCCCCCGTGCCGCCAGTGCCATCGCCGCAATCGTCTGGGCCGTTCCGCTGCTGGCGATCAACTGACGGGGCACAAGGTTCCTGACCTCTTCCGACGCGAAGTAGAGTTCTCCCCGGACAAACAGTCGGAGCGCTTCCTCCTGTTCCTCGCTGATTTCCTCCTGCGGAAAGAACCGTTGCGTCATCCGGATGGCGCCGAGCTTGAAGCTGTTGGCGTAGAGAGGCTTTCCCTTCTCGCCGACGAGGATCTCGGTGCTCCCCCCGCCGATATCGAACAGGGCAACCCGGTTGTCGATGACCGGAAGGGCCTGGATAACCCCGAGATAGATCAGCCGTGCCTCCTCGAAGCCGGAGACTACTTCAATTTCGATGCCGGTTGCGCGGCGGACCCGTTCGATAAATTCTTCACCGTTTCGCGCTTCGCGAACCGCACTTGTGGCGACCGCCCGGACCGGTGCCCCCATCCGCTCGGCGACCAGGCTGAAAAGCTTCATCGCCTCGACTCCTCTCTCCATCGCCTCTTCGGTCAGATGCTTGATCTGTTTTGCACTTTCTCCGAGCCTGACAATGATCTTCTCCTTGTTCAGGACGGTGAACGTGTTGTCCGGCAACAGCTTGACCACCACCAGGTGGAAGCTGTTGGTGCCGACGTCAATGGCTGCGAGATATGGAGAATCCAGTGAGAAATGCACAGTGAATAGACAAAAGCTTCGGCCGCAAGGCCGTTATTCAACATCCCGATAGTTTGCGTCCCGGATATTTTCGGAGGGGAGGGGGGGGGAAGGCGTCTCTCTTTTCTCCTGCGATTGCTTCTGAGCGACACGACGTTTCGGTTCCTTGTTATCTCCCGACAGAAAGCGGCGTATCACGGCTTTGCCGAGATACCAGAGAGCGAAGGCGATCGCTATGTACCAGATAAAACGCATGTTCCAAAATCGTTCCGTGCGGAGAAAGAGGATTGATGTTACCTCATCGTAATCCGCTCCTGTTCCCGATACGGCAAAGATACGTTGCCTTGCCGTAGAAGTCGTGACTGCTGATACTCTGAAAACAACTCACACACACTTTCTCCTCTTACGATTCCTTCCATACTATCACCCCTCTTTTATCCACATCTTTACGCATCTCCCGAACGCTCTTTTTCAGTACGGGATGGAGGAATTCCGGGGCGATGTCGGCAAGTGGAATCAGCACGAAGTTCCGCTTGTGCAGTTCCGGGTGGGGGATATGCAGCCCTTCGTCGTGGAGTACCAGGTTGTCGTAGAAGAGAATGTCGATGTCGATCTCCCGTTCCCGCCACCGTTCCCGTCCCTTCCTGCCCAGAGTCCGTTCTATTCCCTTTAACGCGGCGAGAAGGTCGGAAGGAGAAAGAGAGGTGTCGATACGGGCCGCACAGTTGATGAATTCCGGCTGGTCCGGAGGACCGTAGGGAGGGGTACGATAGAGGGGGGAGACCTCCCGCAGCGTTGTGCCGGGAAGCTGCCCGATCATTTCCAGACTTCGCCGGATCGTGCCGACGCGATCTCCCAGATTTGCCCCCAGTCCGAGGAATACCGTTGTGGCTTCGTCTCCTTCCCGAGTGGTTGTCAGATCTCTCCGCTCAGTCATCCCTGCTCACCCGGTGTTCGATCTCCACGGCGTCGAGGACGCCGTTGATCGGTGCGCGAAGTTTGCGGAGCCGGATGGTGACGCTGAGGGCCTGCGGGAAGGATGTCAGTACCGCATCGGCGACCTGCGAGACGATCGATTCCAGCAGCCGCCGTTTCGTGTTGACGATAACGTCGTGGGCGATTTCATAGACGGCGACGTAATCGATCGTGTCGCTCAGATTGTCGCTCATCGCCCCCTGCGTGATGTCGGTCTCCATCTCCAGATCAAAACTGTAGCGCCCTCCCAACTCCTGCTCGGCGGCGCCGACTCCGTGATGGGCGTAGACCTGGGCGCCGAGTATTCTGATCGTCGTTCGTTTCATGACCTTTTTTCAGGACGTCTTTTCGTGTAGTGTCGGGAGTGTTTCGAGTGCCTTTTTGTGGGAGGCGGCATAGCTGCGCGAGGCGTGGAACATCTGCATGAACCAGCGGCGATGGGCCAGAAGCTGACCGAGCCGGACCGGGCGACGGGTGGCGATAAACTGCGGCAGCTTCCGCAGTGCCGAACGGATGCCGCGAAGATAACCGCTCAGCCTGACCGTATCCCTTTTCAGCAGGGAAATGCCGATGCGGCGGGCGACCGAGAGAAAGATAACCAGAGGAGAGAGGAGGAGAGGAAAGCGCCGGACGCCTATCCAGATATTGTTCCGCATATCAAGTTCGGCCCCCCGTTTCGACGTGTGGGCCTGCGCGGCCTGATGGTGGATCAGAAGAATGTCCGGACGGAAAGCGATGCGAATGTCGTTGCGAAGCAGTTCAAGTCCAAGATCCAGTTCCTCACCCCCCCAGAAGAGTCGTTCGTCATACCCCTCGATCCCTTTGATCGCCTCGCGACGAAAACACATGCCTGCTCCGATCACGTACATCCCCTCATATGTTCCATCCGGCAGAAGTCTGCGGTAATGCGTCCCCGGGTGACCGAACTCCCGGATGCCGAGTCCCGGATTCCAGCAGGCAAAGCAGAGAGCGCCGAATTCGGGAGATCGCTCCATAAATTCAACCCCCTGGCGGATCGTTCCGGCATGTTCCGGACGGCAATCCTCATCAAACATGAAGATGTAGTCCTCCTCTGCCGAAAGCATCACGCGGTTGCGGGCGACCGGCCCCAGATTCCGCTTCATCCGCCACACTTCCACCCGGTCGCCGAATTCCTGCCGTACACGCTCGACCGAGTCGTCGGTGCTTGCATTGTCCAGCAGAATGAGGCGTGTTTTTCCGACCGGATAGTCGATCCGGGAGAGTTCCCGCAGCGTTTCGATCGCTTCGCCGGCCCGGTTGTAGTTCAGAACGCCGACGGCAATCTTCGGCAATGTCTCGTCGAGCATTGCCGGGAAGGCCGGTTCTTCCCTGACCGTTCCCGATGATTCCCTCACCATGGCATTGGTCCGACTTCTGAAGATGTATCGTTCCACATGTGGGAAAACATAGCGGCCCCTATCCTTTCACCAGCTTGCGCAGTTCACCTCTTCGGAGAGCTTCCGGAAACTCGAGAAAGAATTCATCCCGCAGTTCGGGGGCAAATTCAAGCGTCTTTTCCAGCGACTGAGCCGATTCGGCAAATCTCTCAAGCAGGTAGAGTGCCCGGGCCTTGCCGTAGTATGATCCCCCCCAGTCGGGGGCGAGTGTGCCGGCCTGCTCGAATGCGGTGATCGATTCGGCATAACGCTTCTGGGCGAACAGAACCTGTCCAAGTGCATACCAGCATTCCGGATCGTTTGCCTCGATGCTTAACGTTCTGCGGTAGGATTCTTCGGCCTGGGCATAGCGTTCGGTGTTGTAGAGCAGATCTCCCCGGGCGAACCAGAGATCGGCATCCTCCGGACGTTCCCGCAACAGACGGTTGTAATGCTTCAGCGCCTCGTCATATTCTTCCATCGCATCCAGACAGGTGGCCAGTCCGACCCGGGCGCTTTGATGATCCGGCTCCTGCCGGATGACGGCCCGGAAGGCGTCGGCCCCTTCGCGATACTGCCCCAGTTCCTCGTAGGCGATTCCGAGATTGTTCCAGGAAGAGATGTCGAACGGTTCGTAGCGGAGAACTTCACGATAGCATTCGATCGCCTCGCTCAGGCGTCCGAGTGCTGCAAGATTGTTCCCCCGGTTATACCAGGCGTCCGGAAACGCTTCGTTGATCGTCAGGGCCATGTCGTAGCTGTCGATCCCCTTGCGGAGACGTCCCAGTCGACTCAGGGCGATGCCCCGGTTATACCAGGCGTTTGCGTTGTAGGGGTCCAGGTCGAGATGCTTGTCGTAGGCTTCGATCGCGTCGCTGTATTCTTCCATCAGATCGTAGCAGTAGCCGATCTCGTACCAGCAGTCGATCACGTATTCCTCGTGGCGAAGCAGCGCACGAAAAACCCGCAACGCCTCCTCGATCCGGTCGGCATGTTGCAGCGCAAGCCCGTAATTGAAGAGCAACTCCGGATGGTCCGGCTCCCGCTTCAGGGCCTCGGTGAAGTGGAGGACGGCTTTCTCCGGTTCCCCCATGACATCGTAGGTGATCCCCCGCTGGATCATGATTTCAATGTCGTTCGGATGGAGGGTCTCGGCCCGTTCCAGACAGACCAGCGCCTCCTTGGTCCGCTCCATACCGGTCAGAAGCATCCCCTTGCGAAGCCACGCGATGTAGTTATAGGGGGCATACGTCGTCCACTGCTCGCAGTAGCGGAGCCCTTCGGCCAGTGCCCCTTCGTCGATGCACTGCTCGACGAGCTCCTCCAGCATGTCGGGATCGCGAAATCCGGATGCATCTTTCCCTTCGGCCATCGCCTTGCGGAAGCGACGCAACATCTCCTCGCGACTCTCCCCGTCAAATTCGTCGTTGAATTCGTTGTTTATATCGAAATAGTCCATGAGACGACGGTCCTTCTATCCTGTACATCAAATGTATCATTACCCTTCCCGAAAACATTTCGGACGGGCCGTCAGCATCGAGTCCCGAGGAACAAGCCGTAGGCGACAGGCTGATCCCTCCTCTTCACAATCCTGGCCGGACGGGGGCAAACTAACGGATGTCTTCGCCGACGTGCAAGAGGAATTTCGTCTGTTTACTTCATCATTCCAATTACGCGACGGAACGTATCGGCAGTTCGGGATTTCGTAAGTTGCCCCCGGCGTCGATCCGTCGGTCGGATCGGCATCCGATCGACCGCAATTGCGGGTACAGACGTATCACTTCTCGTTTCGTGTGAGCAATGCTGTTAGGTGATCCGCAAGGTATACTCCGATCAATTCATATCCGATCCGGAATACTCAGACATAACCTTTCCGTTCTCCGGTTCGCCCGTTCTGTACGGGCAATCTGGCTGGCGACGGCCCTGCTGGTTGCCGGATGCGGAGAGCCCGGCAGAACGGGAAAAGGGAACGGACCGTCAACGAAGAATATCGAAGGGATGTCGGACTGGGAAGAAGTATTGGTCGGGGAGAGAGAGGCGAAGGATCGGTTCTTCAGCGAAGCCGATTCGCCCCTTGCAGAGGAGGATCGCATTTCCTTCAAAGGACTGGCGTACTTCCCGCCCGATGAGTCCTATCGTGTGATGTCCCGCTTCGAACCTTTTGTCGACCCGGATACCGTTGTCCTTGGGACAACAACCGGCGAGGCCCGGAAGATGATCCGTGCCGGTCTCCTTCATTTCGTCCTTCGCGGAGATTCGCTGAAGCTGACGGCGTATCAAAGCGTTCCATCCCACGAAAGTCTGTTTGTCCCCTTCGGCGATGAGACCAATTCGGTGGAGACCTATGCCGGCGGGCGATATATCGACATTCCCGAAGAAGAGATGGGGGGGACGCTCTATCTTGATTTCAACAAAGCATATAATCCGTATTGTGCATACAATGAAGGCTGGAGCTGTCCTCTGGTTCCTCGTGAGAATTACCTTCCGGTTCCCGTTCAGGCAGGAGAGAAAGCGTATGCAGAATAACGGGGAGGGGAACGTGCCGTCCGACGGGACAATCAGAGCCCTCCGGTGTGGGGGGAGAGGGGTGTTGCCCGGAATATTACTGCTCCCTTTGCTCCTCTCGTGTGCCGCGCAGAAGGAGGCGGTCAACGAGGAGCAGGAACCGGAAGACATCTGGTCGATGATCCCGGCGGTCGAGCTCTCGGATGATGTGGTCTACTCCCCGGCGGGGGATATGCGCGCCCATCTGCCGGAGGACTGGATCGCCCTGGACGCCATGCGGTTCGGCAATCCGGATATCTTTGCGGTGGCCTGCGATCCGGACTACACGATGGCGGTGGTCTTCAGCAGCGTTCCCCTCGATCCCGACCTGGGAGATGTTTTCCGGCGGAGCGGAATGATAGGACTGCTGAAGAAGAATTTTCAGGATCGGGTCGAGCGGATCGGCGACTGGTACTCTCCTCTGCTGATCGACGCAGAGGAATTCGCTCTGGGTCGGCGCAGATTCGGAGCCTATACCTTCACCACCGATTCCAGCCTCTCCATGACCAGAGTCGGGATGTTCTACACGCGGAAGAATCTCTACGAATGCGCAATCACCCATCTCCCCTACAGCGAAAGCGAATTGCCCGACATCATCAAACTGAAAGAAATCCACCAGATCGTTCTGGGGGGAATTGAATGGTGAGCTGAATGGACAGACGCGAAGTCGAACGCATACTTTCGCGCATCGAGTCGCTGCTCGATCTGCACGGCGAGAACAGTTTCAAGAGTCGCGCCTACGGCCGTGCCGCCCGTGCCGTCCGTTCGGCCGATGTCGATGTCGTCGACGTCGTCAGAAGCGGAGCGGAACTTGAGGTGGATGGAATCGGTTCCGGCATTGCCGGGGAGATTCGCGAAATCGTCGAGACCGGCACGTCGTCCCAACTTGAAGATCTGATGGAACGGACGCCGAACGGCCTGCTGGATGTGCTGAGCATCCGGGGACTCGGATCAAAAAAGGTCCGGACCCTGTGGCACGAACTGGGGGTGGAGTCGCTCGACGATCTGGAGGAGAAAGGAAAGAGGGGAGAGATCGCCGGACTCAAGGGGTTCGGAGCAAAGACCGAGGCGAATATCCTTCAGGGGATCGCCGATCTGAAAGCAAACGTCGGCAGGATGCGCCTGCATACGGCTACGGATCTGGCCGGAGAACTTCTTCCCCTCCTGCGGGGACTTCCCAGTGCCGGTCGGGTGGAAATTGCCGGACGGCTGCGTCGGGGAGGAGAGGAGTTCGGTGCGCTGGAGTTTGTGCTGGAGACCGAACGTCCGGAGGATGTCCTGCAGGGATTGACCGAATCCGACGTGCTGTCGGAGGTGCAGAGTCGCGACGGGACGATCTACGGAACGATCGATGGAACCTACAAGGTGCTGATTCACCTGGCCTCGCCCGACGAGTTCATTGTGACGCTCCATCAGAAGAGTTCGGCAAGCGATTATCGCTTCATGGTCGCCATTCCGCTCCACGACCGGGGGTACGAGTTGACCGATCGTGCCTTGCTGAAGGACGGGGAACCTGTTGCGCTGAAGAACGAGGAAGAGATCTACCGGCTCGGCGGCATGCAGTTCATTCCGCCGGAACTTCGCGAAGGAATCGACGAGGTGCGGGTTGCGCTGGAGGGGGGCTTGCCCGAGCTGGTGAGCGAAGGGGATCTGCGGGGAATTCTGCACGTCCACTCCACATGGAGCGACGGAAGGAACAGCATCGCGGAACTTGCCGAACGGGCACACGGTCTGGGATATGAGTATCTGTTGATGTGCGACCATTCAAAGGCCGCCTTCTACGCCAACGGATTGGACGAGAAACGACTGGAGATGCAGGGGAAGGAGATCGACGAGATAAACCGGAAATACGATCCGGAACGGTTCCGGGTGCTGAAGGGAATCGAGTGTGATATTCTTGCCGACGGCTCCCTCGATCTGGCGGATGATGCCCTGGCCGCGCTCGATTGCGTGGTCGTGTCGATCCATTCGAACTTCAACTACCCGGAGGAGGTCCAGACCGAACGGGTCTGCCGGGCACTCGACAATCCGTATGCGACGATCCTTGCCCACCCGACCGGGCGGTTGATCCTGACGCGAAAGGGATATCCCATCGATCTGAAGCGGGTGATTGCCCACGCCGCCGAGCGCGGAAAGTTTGTGGAATTGAACGCCAATCCTTACCGACTCGATCTGAGTTGGCGGATGATTCGCTATGCGAAGCGGAAGGGGGTGAAAATCGCCATCGATCCGGACGCCCACTCGGCCCCCGAATTCGATTACCATCGTTACGGTGTGACGATTGCCCGCAAAGGGTGGCTGACAAAAGAAGATGTGCTGAACGCGCTCTCGCTCGACGATTTCCTTGCAACCGTTGCGAAAGCACGTTCGTGTTGAGATGCTGCGGGATTGACGACACTGAACAAATCGTACTCAAACTCTGTTCAGTAATTGAATATTCACTAACGGAACCGGAACTCTGCCGATGATCGAACCGATTCTTCTGAAAGGAAAACCCGTCGCCGATACCATCCTCGACCAGGTCCGTCGGGATGTTGAGGAGTTGAAGGACCGTCGGGGCATTACGCCCGGTCTGAGCGTTGTCCTTGTCGGCGACGATCCGGCCTCGGCCACCTATGTTGCGTCGAAAGAGCGGAAGAGCCGCGAACTTGGTCTGAACTCGGATACCTACCGGCTTCCGGCCGAAACCACGGAAGAAGAACTGCTTGATCTGGTCGATCGGCTGAACAACGATCCTTCGGTTCACGGCATTCTCGTTCAGTCTCCCCTTCCTCCCCATATCGACTACAACAGGATCACGCTGGCGATCAATCCGGTCAAGGATGTGGACGGATTCCATCCGGTGAATGTCGGAAAACTGGTGATCGGTCTTCCCGGACCCCTCCCCTGCACGCCGGCCGGAGTGATCGAGATGCTGAAGCATTACAACATCGCCACCGACGGCAAGCGGGCCGTGGTCGTCGGTCGCAGCAACATCGTAGGCAAGCCGCTGGCAAACCTGCTGGCGCAGAAACGGGAGGGGGGGAACGCCGTCGTCACCATCGCCCACTCGGCGGCTGAGGATCTGGGAGCGATCACGCGCGAGGCCGACATCCTTCTGGTCGCTATCGGTCGCCCGAATTTCATCGGTGCCGATATGGTCAAGGAGGGGGCGGTCGTGATCGACGTCGGCATCAACCGGGTGGATGATCCCGGGGCCAAGAAGGGATACCGGGTCGTCGGCGATGTGAACTTTGATGAAGTCGCCCCCCGCTGCAC
>CBFGQN010000013.1:0-16951 GCA_965650895.1 uncultured Ignavibacteria bacterium
AAGAAAGCGCCTACTAATGGAATCATCACTACAGGACCTGAGAGAATCGGAGATAACCTTCTTAAACTAAACTTCACTGTAGATGCTTCAAACCCCTTGCTGCCTCTGATTGCACCCGCTATAAACCTATCGTTATCGATCTACATTATCCTGAACAATCGAACAGCAATTATCATAGGAGAGCATGACGGATTTCCTGCATACGAAATCTACATTTCTTCTGATGGTGGTACCGGACAAGCATTGTACACTTACGATCCTCGTACAGAAGGTAATTCTCCCACGGCTTTATTCCCTCCTATGGAGATTAAAGTTCCGGGGAAGTCCCAATCATTCTGACTATTCACACACTAACAACATCCATGACCACCTTCCCAAACTCTCCACGCCTCCTGAAAGGGGCGATCATCAGCATCGGTTCGGCAAGTCCGACGCCGACGGTGATCCCGTTTCAATATAACCCGGCACAGATGACCCGATCGATTTCGCTGAGCGGGGCCGACGGGGAGACGGCGGCGGAGAAGGAGCAGCGGATACAAAACCCGCCCCGCGAGTCGATCTCGGTACAGGTAGAGATCGACGCAACCGACCGGCTGGAGGAGGCCGATCCGATCACCGGTCTGTTCGGCATCCATCCCCAACTGGCCCAACTGGAACTGCTGCTCTATCCGCAGTCGAGCGGCATTATCCTGAACCGCGCGCTGCTGTCGGCCGGCATGGTGGAGATCATCCCCCCGGACCAGACCCTCACCCTCTTCGCCTGGGGGGGAAGTCGGGTGGTCCCGGTGAAGCTGACCGGCTTTTCGGTTGAGGAGACCGGGTTCGACACGAAACTCAATCCGATCCGGGCCGCCGTCACGCTCAACATGGAAGTGCAGACATACGCAGATCTGGGAGAGACGAGCGTCGGCGGCGTCCTCTTCATGGTGCATCAGATAGCAAAAGAGGTTCTGGCGACATTCGGTTCCGCGGAGGGAGCCGCCGACATTCTGAGAACGGCGGGACTGTAGCGAAGAGACCGCATTCATCTATAAAACAGACCACGGCAGACTTATCATGTTCGACTCGACAAGCAGATACTACGGCATCGAAACCGCGACGACGGAGATAACCGATGAGAACGGCATCCGGCGCGAAATCCGGTACGTCCGTCGCCGCTTCATCCCCTCTCCGGACGACAGTCTGGTGTTTCAGGAGCACATCATCACCCACGGCGAACGTCCCGACACGCTGGCGGCTCGCTATCTGAGCGACTCGACGTTCTTCTGGCAACTCTGCGATGCAAACAACCTGATGCGTCCGGAGGAACTGACCGAAGAGCCCGGAGCCGCCGTCCACATTCCCGTCCCGACATTATAGCAACAGCATTCGGACATTTCATGCTTGAACGTTCTCTCGGCATACGACTGATACTCTGGGTCGGCAAGACGGTTCCCCGTCCGGCTCCTTCCCCCCTGCTTGAATCGATCGATCAGATCGAAGTGACGACCAGCGACGAGGAAGGAGATGGATTCCAGATTCGCTTCGCGATGCGGAAGGAGAACGGAACCGAGTACAACCTCCTCTCCGGCAACACGCTTGCGACGGCGAACCGTGTGATGATCGGCCTTCTTTTCGGTCCGGTTCCCACCGTTCTGATCGACGGCATCATCATCCGTCGGGACATGATTCCGGCAACGTCGGGAGAGAGTGCAGTGCTTTCGGTTACCGGAAAAGACCTGAGTCTGCTGCTCGACTTCGAACAGAAACAAGAGTTCTATCCGAATCAGTCCGACTCGACGATTGTTGGACAGGTGCTGGCAAGATATGCGCACCACGGCATCGTACCGAACGTGACGCAGACAACCGATGTCCCGGTGATCACCGAACGAATACCGCGTCAGAACGAGACCGACCTGCAGTTCATCAGGCGACTGGCCGCACGGAACGGCTATGTCTTCTATCTGGAGCCGCAATCGCCCGGGACCAGCCGGGCCTACTGGGGACCGAAGCTCCGCACCGGTCTTCCGCAATCGGCGCTGACGGTGAATATGGGGAGCGCTACCAACGTCGAGAGTCTTTCCTTTTCGGAGGATGGTCTGGCTCCCGTCGGAGCGGAAGGATCGATCATCGATCCGAACAGCGGGCAGGTACTGCCGATCCCCTCGCTCCCCTCGCTCCGCACCCCGCCGCTGGTCGCCTCCCCCGCCGATCCGCTGCGGAAGGAACTGGCCGCCGATACGGCAAAGAAGTCGGTCACCTCGGCCGCCGCCACTCTGCTGGCCGCTGCAATGAACTCGCCGGAAGCCGTGCGGGGGACCGGAACGCTCGACGGGATTCGGTACGGCAATACGCTTCGGGCACGGCAGCTTGTCGGAGTTCGGGGAGTCGGTCAGGCATTCAACGGACTTTACTACGTCCGAAGCGTGACCCACACCATCAGGAAGGGAGCATACAAGCAACGGTTTACGATTGAACGGGAAGGGCTCGGCACACTGACGCCGACGGTAAAGCCATGAGCGGAAAGTACTACGGAAAATATCGGGGCATCGTGACGGATACACAGGATCCGTTGATGACCGGACGGATTCGGGCAAAGGTGCCGGATCTGCTCGGCGAGCAGGAGAGCGGCTGGGCGCTCCCCTGTCTCCCCTTTGCCGGGACCGGGATGGGGCTGTTTGCCCTTCCCGCCGTCGGCGCGTCGGTCTGGATCGAGTTCGAGCAGGGAGACCTTGATTACCCGATCTGGACCGGATGCTGGTGGGGATCGTCAAAGGACCTCCCGCAGGGGGCCGCCTCCCCTCCCTTCAAAAAGACCATCCTGATGACCGAAGGGGGAAACAGCGTCACGCTCGACGATACGCCGGGGAGCGGAGGGATCACGCTGGAGACGTCGGGGGGACAGAAGATCACCCTGAGCGCTTCGGGCATCGAGATCGATAACGGGCAAGGGGGAAAGATTTCGATTTCCGGACTGCAGGTCTCGATCAACGATGGAGGACTGGAGGTTACCTGATGAGCTATCTGCTGGACCAGAGCGCAACGATCATCTGTCAACACGGCGGACAGGCGCAGGCGACCGCACCGAGTCCCCGCGTGAAGATCGACGGACAACCGGTGGTCACACAGGTCGCCCCACACACGATATCCGGCTGTCCGTTCACCACACCTGCCGGAGCTCCCCTCCCCTGCGTCACCGCCCAGTGGACAACGGCGGCAATGCGGGTCCGGGTCGACGGGCTCCCCGTCCTCCTGAAGGACAGTCAGGCCACCTGCGTTCCGAACGGAACCGGCGTCACGATAGTACACACACAGATGCGGGTAAAGGGAAGCTGATGCAGATAGACTATCCCATACGGATCAACAACCGGAACCGGATTGCCGGAACGACCGAGAAGGATCATATCAGGGACATGATCGAACAGGTCCTCTTCACCTCGCCGGGCGAACGGGTCAATCGACCGACGTTCGGAAGCGGTCTGCTCGGTCTCCTTTTCGAACCGGGAGGAACGGTTCTGGCCGGGATGACCGAGGCGGTCGTCTCCGGCGCTCTGCAACAGTGGCTCGGTGAGTTGATTCAGATCGACGCAGTGTCGGTCGAGCAGGAGGACTCCACGCTGCGCGTCGATCTCGTCTACACCATACGGCGGACCAACGAGCGACGGCGGGAGCGGTTCCTCAGGAGAGAGACGGTATGAGCGGCTGCTGTTATTACTGCGACAACCGGCAGAGAGCCGCCCGGGTGCGCAACCATCCGACGCTGAACGGTATCGACTATCTGGAAGTGGTCGACAGTCGGGCAATACCCCCGCAACCCCGGCAACGGGTGCTTCTGGTCAGGCTGCTGAAGCCTCTTCCCGATCCCCCCCCGACCCCGGAGAACATCCGGATTGACGGCGGTGTCCGGATTGGTCCGATCTCCGTCGAAACGGTTATGAAGGGGACCGAGGGTTCGAACCCGACCGATTTCGGCATGACGGCCGAGGAAGCCGAACATACTCTGGTCGTCCGGACATCCGCCGCCGGCGACTTCTCCACCTACACCCTTCGTCTGGTCCGCTCGGAAACCGAGGAACTCCCCCCGGAAGGATTCGACCAGGTTCTCTCCCGTATCGACTTCTCGTTCAAGGTCGAATGTCCCTCGGAGTTCGATTGCGTCGATGATGTTCCATGCCCTCCGGAACGGTATCCTCATCCGCAGATCGACTATCTGGCAAAGGACTACAACAGTTTCCGTCGTCTGATGTTCGACCGGCTGAGTCTGTTGATGCCCGACTGGAAGGAACGGAATCCGGCCGACGTCGGCGTTGTGATTGTGGAGCTTCTGGCCTACACCGCCGACTACCTCAGCTACTACCAGGATGACGCGGCAACCGAAGCATATCTTGGAACGGCCCGCAAACGGGCCTCCATCCGGCGGCACGCCCGCCTGCTGGACTACGCCGTACACGACGGATGCAACGCCCGGACCTGGCTCTGCTTCGAGGTGTCAAGCGAAGTGAAATTGAAAAGGATCGGCGAAGGAAGCTCCGGAGAGGATTCCCGATTCTCCACGATCCCCGAAGGAAAAAACGAAGAAGAGATCATCTTCGAGCCGATGCGGAACGCCTTGCTCCGCCCCTTCCATCACGAAATCCGGTTCCATACGTGGGGGGAGGACAACTGCTGCCTTCCGAGCGGAAGTACCCGGGCAACGCTGAAGAACGAGCACGATCTGCAATTGCGCAAAGGGGATGTCCTGATCTTTGAAGAACGCCGGACAAAAACAAGGGAGGAAGGAGAAGAGAACCTTACCGCGGTCTCCGCCAGATACCACGCAGTAAGACTGACGGAAGTCAGACCGAACCGGGACATGCTTGAGGACCCGGCGGCGGAACTGCTGGAAATCCGATGGCACGAACGGGACGCCCTCCCCTTCCCCCTCTGCATATCCGGGACCGACGCCGAGCTGAACCTGATCGAGGATGTGACGGTGGCCCGGGGGAACATTGTGCCGGTCGATCACGGACTGACGATGACCGACGGAGCACTTGATCCGCAATCGGTCCCGACCGAACGGAGCGAAAGGCAACGACTCCCCGCAACCGACATCACCTTCCGCGCACCATACGTGTGGAAGGAAACGTTTGATGAGAATGAGCCGGTATCCGAAGGGGCGAACGATCTGCTCCTTCAGGACCTGAGGCGGACACTCCCCGAAATTCTTCTGACCGATCCTCAAAGAGGCCATGAGACGTGGCGTCCGCAACGTGATCTTCTGAACAGCGACCGCTTCGCCACCGAATTTGTCGTCGAGGTCGAAGAGGACCGAACAGCCTTCCTGCGCTTCGGCGACGATGTGATGGGAAAGACCCCGGCTGAAAAGACGGCGTTCAAGGTGCGATACCGCGTCGGGAACGGAGCCGTGGGAAATGTGGGAGCCGGAACGATTACCCGGAACCGGGAGAACGTGAGCGGGATCCTTCGGGTCTGGAATCCTCTTCCGGCAGTCGGCGGCACTGATCCGGAGTCGATCGAGGAGGTGCGCCGATCTGCACCCGCAGCGTTCCGCAGGCAACAGCGTGCGGTCACCGAGGAGGATTATGTCCGTCGCGCCGAAGAACATCCGGAGGTGCAGAAGGCGGCGGCCCGCTTCCGCTGGACCGGAAGCTGGTACACGGTCTTCGTGACGGTCGACCGGAAAGGGGGCTACACAACAGAGGAGGGAGATTTCAGAAGCGAGATAATCGCGTGGCTCGATCAATTCAGGATTGCCGGATATGATCTGGAGGTCAACGATCCGGTCTTCGTCCCGCTCGACATCTCGATGAAGATCTGCGTCAAACCGGGATACTTCCGTTCCGACATCAAGCGTGAACTGCTTCGGGTCTTCAGCCGGTTCGATCTCTCCGACGGAGAACGGGGCTTTTTCCATCCGGACAACTTCACGTTCGGCCGGCCTCTTTACCTCAGCACGATCTGCGCCCGGGCGATGAATGTGACCGGCGTCGACTCTGTGGAAATCGTCCGGATGCAACGGTGGGGCGAAGAACCGGCGGGAGAGTTGGAAGCGGGCAGACTGAAGACCGACTCGCTGGAAATCATCCGGGTCGATAACGACCGGAACGCACCGGAGAACGGCAGAATTGAATTCACTATGCAGGGTGGGCTATGAACAACGGAACCGATCAGAGCGTCTGCGGATGTTGTCGGGAGATTACAGAGGAGACTCCGGCAACCGTGGAGAACCGTCCCGGGCTTCCCTCTCTCGCCTGGCGTGTCGGAGAGTACGGATCGTTCCGGAACTCGATGATCGCCGGTCTGATCGACGAACCGGCAACGGCCTCCCTCGGATCAGAGTTCGAAGACGATCCGGCCGTTGCCCTGATCGACTCCTGGAGCGTTGTCCTCGATGTGCTGAGCTTCTATCAGGAACGGATCGCAAACGAAGGTTTCCTCCGCACGGCAACCGAACGCCGCTCGGTTCTGGAGATGGCCCGGAGCATCGGCTACGAACTCCGTCCCGGCGTTGCCGCTTCCACATATCTTGCCTTCACCGTGGAGACCGCCCCGGGCACTCCGGAAGAGATCACGATCGCCGTCGGAACTGCAGCGCAAAGTATACCGGGACAGGATGAGACTCCGCAGACGTTTGAAACGGTTGAGGAGATCACGGCGAGAACCTCCTGGAATGAAATGACCCCCGAGATTTCCACCCCCCAAAAAACCGACGCCGCTTCGGACAAGATATGGCTGGAGGGGACCGCGACCAATCTGAAAGGGGGAGACGGCGCCCTCATCTTTGTAAAGGACGCCGACGGAGAGCCGACGAAGGATGACCCGGTGTTTCGAACGATCGGAAGCGTCTCTCCGGACCGCGAGAACAACCGGACGCTCGTCACACTGGAATCCCCCCTCGGCTTCACGCCCGATACGGGCGAGAGCATCGCATTCCACGCGCTGCGGCAGCGTGCTTCCCTCTTCGGATATAACGCCCCGGACTGGAAGGCGATGCCCGCATCCATTCAGGCGGCCTATGAAGTCAACAGTGACGGGGAAGTCGTAATCGCAACAGAGAAGGATGACTGGCCGAACCTTTCGATATCGGGGACGGCAACGGTCAACGCTTCTCCATACTCTGATGACAACGACCTCGATGACACCTACCTCTATCTCGATACCACCTACCCCGCAATCACCGTCGGTAGCTGGATTGTTCTCTCCACTCCATCGACCTCACAGGCTTTTGTTGTGCGGGAAGCAAAGGAAGAGACGAGATCGGCGTTCACGCTCTCCGGAAAATGCACCAGATTGCTGATCTCTTCCGGTGATCCCGATTTCACAAAGCTCGTACAGCCCGGCACAACCGCAACAACGGCATCGACGGCATCAACTCTCCCCCTTGCACATGCCGCGACAAGCCCTGGCTCCCGTTTTTCAACAGAACGCATCAACATCATCTCCATCAACGAGAGGAGCTTTTCAAACCGGTTCAACACGAAGATTCGGCAGATCACGGTCTTCGGTCAGAACGAGGAGCTGGAACTTGCCGAGGAGCCGGTGACCGACATCATCGAAACGCCGACCGGATCGGATCGGGAACTGATGCTGGAGGGAAAATACGGCGACCTGCTTCCGGGAAGACTTGTCGCTCTTTCCGGCGTCGATGAGGCGGAAGAGAAATGGAGTGAAGTCGTTGAACTTCTGTCCGTGACCGAAAGGACGGAGGAGAACAGAACCGGTCTGCTGTTCGCTTCGGAACTTCAGCATCGGTACACACGGGAGAGTCTGAAGCTGAACGCAAACGTCGCCCGCGCCACGCATGGGAAGAGCGTATCGGAGACGCTCGGCAGCGGCGACGGCGCCGGGGAGTTCCAGAAGTTCGTTCTGCAGCATACTCCTCTGACCTCCATCTCCGCCCCCACCGTCGGCGGAACCGAGAGCACGCTGTCGATCCGCGTCAACGGAATTCTCTGGAAGGAGGAGCCGACCCTCTACGGTCTCTCAAAGACCGATCAGGCATATATGGTCCGTCATGATGATGAAGGGGGAACGACCGTCACGTTCGGCAACGGCAGAACCGGAGCGAGGTTGCCGACCGGAGAGGAGAACGTTACCGCCGAATACCGCACGGGGACGGGACTGGAAGGGCTGGTGGGGCAGGAACAGATTGCGTTGCTGATGACCCGCGCCTACGGTCTGAAGAACGTCGTCAATCCGACGGCCCCGACCGGAGCGGACGATCCGGAAATGCTCGCCGACGCCCGTTCGAACGCCCCGATGACCGTGCTGACGTTCGACCGCATTGTGTCGCTCCGCGACTATGAAGATTTTGCCCGCGCCTTCGCCGGAGTTGCAAAGGCGAGCGCCGTCCGGCTCCGGCTGAAAGGAAGAGAAGTGGTCCATCTGAGTGTGGCCGGTCCCGACGGCGCGACCATACCGACCGGTTCCACGCTGCACACCAATCTTCTTGCAAGCATCGACGCCTCCCGACATGCCGACCACCGGGTGCTGGTCGACTCGTTTGAACCGCTCGGGTTCCATCTGGAGGCCGAACTGCTGGTCGATTCGCGTTACCGGTCGGAGGAAGTCTTCACCCGCGTTGCCGCCGTGTTGAACGATCATTTCTCCTTCGCAAATCGCTCCTTTGCCCAGCCGGTCACCTCAGGCGAAGTCTTTCAGGTGATACAGAATATCGAGGGAGTGGTCGCGGTCGATCTGGACGCACTCTACTTCTGCGGCGACACGTCCGGTCTGAACAGCCGACTCACGCCCCACCCGGCACGGTATGATGCGGGAACACTCTTTCCCGCACAGCTTCTGAGCATAGCGACCAACGGCATCAAACTGACGGAGATGAACGGATGAACATAACGGCGGAGCATCTCTACAACCTTCTCCCCTCGATCTACCGGATCCGGGATGCCGAACAGGGGGGGACGCTGGCGGCACTGATCGCCCTGCTGGCAAAGCAGGCGAACATTATCGAACAGGACATCGCGCACCTCTACGACAACTGGTTCATCGAGACGTGCGACGAGTGGACCGTCCCCTATATCGGCGATCTGCTCGGGGTTCGCAACCTTTACCAGATCGACGGCTCCGATTCCGTCGGCGGTGATCTCCCCTTCAGCCGTCGCGCCCGCGTTGCCAACACACTGGCCTATCGTCGGCGCAAGGGGACGATCACGATGATCGAACAACCGGCGCGCGACACCACAGGTCTGCACGCCCGTGCGGTTGAGTTCTTCACCCGGCTCGGATGGACGCAGAATGTGAACCACCTGCGGGAGGAAGGGCACCGGACCGTCGATTTGCGGGATCCCGACAGGCTTGCCTTGCTCGAATCTCCCTTCGATACGATCGCACACTCGGTCGACGTGCGGAGCATCGCCGACCGAGAAGGGGTCTACAACATTCCGAACATCGGCATCTTTCTCTGGCGGCTGAGCGGTTACGCCTTCAGAGGCGTGGAGGCCCGACGGGAAGGGAACTCCGCAGATGCCTGCTACCGATTCAACCGTCTGGGAATCGATACACATCTGTTCAACCGGCCGCAGACTGAAACCGACATTCTCCACCTTGCCGAAGAGGTGAACGTACCGGCTCCGCTCCGCCGACTCCCTCTCTTCCGCGAACTTGAGGGACTCCGAAGTGGACGAATGGAGGGTGATCTGTTCGGCCACCGGTATTTCGGACGAAGTCAATCTTCCGGCGGGACATCCGAAGAACACGTCTTCGACGTACTGGTAGCGATGAACCCCGGCGATCACCTGCAATCAATTCCTCCGGAAGAGCTTCTGATCTGCAACCTCGACTCCTGGCATACTCCACCGGCGACGCGGGAGTATACTGCGGAAGGATCCTCCACGCCGGAATCGAAAAAGATCAGCGCCGCGGTCGATCCGGTGCTGGGTCGCATCAGTTTTCCCTCCGGAGTGCATCCTCATCGTGTGGAAGTTCACTACAGCTACGGCTTCAGCGGCGACATCGGGGGGGGGCCCTACAACCGAGAGGACTCCTGGAACGCGATCCTGAAAGACCGGAAGGTCGATTGGCAGTGCGGTGTCTCGAAGGAGCCTCCGCCGGAGGCCGATCCGGGCACGTTCGTCACCACTCTTGCCGAGGCGGTCGCCCGGTGGAACAGCCGGACCGACGAACATCATCACGACGAAAACCGGACCGACGGAATATTCGGCGTCATTGTCGTCACCGACAACCGGATCTATGAAGAGGACCTGACCGGGAACAACAGCATCCGGATAAGGGAAGGGGACAGACTCCTGATCATCGCCGCCGACTGGCCCCGGGAGAAGCGGGAGGACGGAACCTGGATGAATATTCCCGGACGGGCAAATCCGCAGGGACTGGCCGGACATCTTCTCGGAAATCTCTCGGTAAAAGGGGTCCATCCCGGTTCCGGCGATGTGAAGCCGGGCGAGCTTTTCATCGACGGGATGCTGATCGAAGGGAGAGTCCGGGTGCTGGCCGGCAATCTCGGGAAGCTCCGCATATCGAACTCGACAATCGTCCCCGGAATCGGCAATCTTCTGGTCTCAAGCGGGAACGAGGCGTTGCGGATAGAACTGGAGAGGTCCATCACCGGCAGGATTCGGCTTCAGTCGTTTGTGCCCGAACTCACCATCAGAGAGAGCCTCGTCGACGGGAAGGATCAGGAGGCGATCATCGCGCAGACCAGCGCCCTGAACATCATCCGCAGCACAATCTTCGGAGGAGTAGAGGGACTGCGGATCGATGCGGACACCACGATCTTCACCGGACGAACGGCGCCGGAATCGCCCGATGCGGCCGACAAGGTCATCGCCGTTCGGCGACAAATCGGCTGCGTCCGTTTCTGCCGCCTCCCCGAGGGGTCACGCGTTGCACGCCGTTATCAGTCACAGCCGGACTTCGCCCTCACCTCCCTTGCCCGCAGTCGCGGCCTCCGCTCGGCCTCCGCTCTGGAGGCCGCAGAGAGAGAACGAATCGCATTGCATCTGCACCCCCGTTTCACCTCAACAGAATACGGCGAACCGGGCTACGGTCAGCTTCACACCGACTGTGCGGAGGAAATTCGCCGGGGGGGAGAGAACGGGGCGGAGATGGGAGCGTTCAACTCGCTTCTGCAACCGCAGCGTGAGGCGAACCTGCGTGAGGCTCTTCCCGATTTTCTCCGCTTCGGACTTGAGGCGGGGATTCTCTACGTGACGTAGAACCGCAAACCGATTCGGGAACGGACCGGGCCGCAGAGCGACCGAATGAAAGCGCAGAAGAACAAAAGGATCAATACACAGAAGAGAAGCCTACGATGAAAGGAGACATCTCACGCGAAACGTTCGATCCCGGCAAGCACTACCGAAGCGTCCGGATGCAACAGGGACGGGTGCAGCTCGACAGCGATCAGATCGAACAGACGGAAATCACACTTCACCGGATCGAACGGGAAGCGGCCGACCTGATCGGCGGCTGCGGCGCACCCATCGGAAACGACGGATTCGGCATCACACCCCGCACTTCGGGGAGCGCTCCCGACCGGATTACCGAGCTTCTGATCAGTCCGGGACGTTTCTACGCCGACGGTATCCTGTGCGAGAACGAGAGCGAAACGAGGTACGCCGACCAGAAACTTCCGCCGGGGAAAGAACCGTTCTTCAGGGAAGGGAAAAGAGAACCGGGTCTCTACCTGGCATATCTCGACGTCTGGATCCGCCAGGTCACCGCGCTTGAAGATGAGAGCATTCGCGAGACCGCCCTCGGCGGTCCGGATACGACCACCCGCTCCCAAACGGTGGCCCAGGTAAAACTGATCCGCGTAGCTCATGAGGAACGCCGCGCAACCTGCGCAACACGTTTCAACTCCTGGGAAAAGCTGACGGCCGCTCCGACCGGAACGCTCGTTCCGCAATTCAACCGGACAACGATTTCCGAGGATCCCTGCACTCTCCCTCCGGAGACCGGTTATCGACGACTGGGCAACTACCTCTACCGGGTAGAGGTCCACGATGGAGGAGACTTGTCGGAGGCAACCTTCAAGTGGTCGCGCGACAACGGGTCGGTGACGGCCCGGTGGAGTGATCTGGATACCACCGGCGAGATCCTGACGATCGAGGGGAATGCCGTCGGGAAATTCTCCTCGGGGAACTGGATAGAACTGACCGACGAAACGCATGTTCTGTCGGGAAAGCCGGGGAGAATGGTCCGGATCAAGGAAGTGCGGGGGGAGACGATCCGGATCGATCCGGCAACGCTCAGCGGATCGGGAACGCTCGAACTCGGCGATTTCCCCCGCACGCCGATCATCCGGCGCTGGGACGGAGATGTCGGCCTTCTGAACCCGACGGACGGCAGTCCGGTAGAACTTGAAGGTGGTCTCGAAGTAATGTTCTCCGACGGCACCTACAGAACCGGAGACTACTGGCTGATACCGGCACGCTCGGCAACGAACGCAATAGAATGGCCCGAGGAGGAGAACTCCTTTCTTCCCCGATCCCCACGCGGCGTCAGACACCGCTACTGCAGACTCGCCCTCCTCCGATACAACGGCTATGCGGTCACCGAGAGACTCGACTGTCGTCCCCTCTTCCCTCCGGTCACGCGACTGACCGGTCTCTTCTATCTGGGAGGAGATGGACAGGAGGTGATGCCCGATCCGAATCCGGCTGAACGGGTTGAACTGCCGGAGAGACTCCGTGTGGGGGTGGCGAACGGCGAGTATCCGGTAGAGGGGGCAACCGTCCGGTTTCGGATCGTCCAGACCGAGGGAAAGGGGAGACTGATTGATCCGGATGATCCCGGCACAGGCGAGAAAGCTACGGTCGATGTACGAACGGACGGCAACGGCGTCGCCGAATGCATATGGAAGTTGATATCCGACACGAACCATCCGGCTCAGAGCGTGACCGCCACGCTTCTGAGACCGGACGGATCGGAGTCCCATCTCCCCATTCGTTTCTCCGCCGGTCTGAGCATTGCAGGCAAAGTCGCCTATGTCCCCGGAAACTGTGATCAACTGAAGGGGACGACAACGGTACAGCAGGCGCTCGACCTTCTCTGCCGTCTCACCCGGGGAGGATGCGCAATCACAATCCCGTCGAACAGGGAAAAGCCACAGGAGTGGATCGGGATCGTCAGGGATACGCTCAACTCTCTCTATCGGGGAACAACCGACCGCATCCCTGTTCTCCCTTCAATTCATCTCTGCTTTCAGGAAGGTTTGTACGAGTTAACGACTCCCGTCGAGTTCACAGACTTCAGAAGCGTCATCATTTCCGGACTGGGAAGAGGAACACGGTTCGTCGGCACCGATGTCGAAGCGGTCTTCGGGTTCAGGAATTGTGAGAGCGTGACGCTGCGGGATTTTTGTGCAGAAGTACGAAAGACCGTTAACGGATTTACGCCGAAGGAAGGACTGAACGGAGTGGTAACCGGTACGGAATGCGGGCGGGTAGTCATCGAACGCCTTTCGTTGCAGTCAGCCCCCGACACGCTTCGCTCATCCACATGCATCACTGTTCGCAACGGCCCGAAGGGGAAGGACAAGCCGACCGGAACGGATATGGTTCACATCACCGACTGTGAGTTGCTGATCGGGCATCAGCAGACCGGCATTCTGACGGTCAACTCTTCGAGAGTCCTGATTGAGAACAACCGGTTGCAGAGTGCGGGAACCCGTCCGCCGATCGAACAGATAAAAAAGGACGTCGTCGCCAAGGGGAATTTCCGCAAGTTGCTGGCCGACGGCATTGCACGAGTTCCCGAGCCGAACCCCGGCTTCGCGATTTCCACCTCGGCGGATTCCACAACGACCGGGACAACCACCGATACGACAACGCCTGCAACACCCGGTTCCACACCCGCTTCTCCCGGAACCGGCAACGTAACCACACACATGACGGACGCGACGGGAAACCGGTCTCTCCATGTACGGATCGCAGAGAACGTTTCCCGTCCGGGAGCCCCCAACCTCTCCGCCGCCGCGGCGGGGAGAAGCGGTTCGCTCCGGACGGAATTCCGCACCGAACTGCGACTGCAAGGGACGGGGGAAGAGCTGACGATGGAGGTTCCCCCGATACTGACCGAGGAACTGCAAACGCTCTTTCTGAAAAACATCAATCCTGCGACAACCACTTCGGAAGGGCTTCTGGCCGAAGCCAGGCGAGTCGTTACCGCAGAGTTGAAGAAGGCCGCGCCGGCAAGTTCGCTCGGCACGTGGCTGGAAAACTCGTATGCAACGGGTCCGGCGGTAGCTCTGCAGGGAATTGTCGTCGGCGGAGAGATTGCCCCGGAGGTACGGATTACCGGGAACTCGATCCGGGGAGTACGTCAGGGCGTTCGCGTGGGGCTGAGTCGCCGGGAGACCTTCAGTGAGTTCGAGCGGGGAGAACCCCGCAGAGCGACGATGGTCCACATCGTCGACAACAATCTGGGAATCTCGATGGTCGACGGAACGAAGCAGGAACGACACGGAATCTTCGTGGGGAATGCCGACAGCGTGGTGGTTGAACGGAACTGCATTGATGTGACGCGCGACGGCACCAGCACACATCAGTGGGTGGAAGGCGTGCGCATCTACGGCCACCTGGGCCCGATGGTCATCGTCCGGACCACCCACACCGCAGGGGCCACGGTCGGCGTGCGGGTGGCTCCCCACCCCGACTCGATCCCGCAGACACGGGTCTGGCGTATTCTCGAGACCCTCTCCACCGATGCTTATCGCGTCTGGATGGCCCCCTCGACGGTAGATACGGCAGAGTTCAGTCGGGGGAGTTAAATGCTTGCCCGGACGGATCGGACAGCGTATATTTGGCCTAAAGTTTTCTACTGGTAATGCCCGCAGCATATGGAACAGGGCAGGGTTCGAATCCCATTTGAGCGGAACCGGTCATCGGAGCCGCTCTTTTCTTTTCCCCCTCCCGCTCTGGTCCTGCAACGGCATCGGAAAGAACCACTGCGGCTCTCCCTCCCTTCTCTCTTCTCCGTTTCGTAACTTCCTTCGCTGGAACTTACACACACAATCAAACCTTCAACCATGCTGGTCACCACTGAACGCCGCCGGGAGTTTGAGGAACTATACTCACAGTTTATCGACGAATATCTTTCCTCCGAGACGGGAAGGCAACATCGGCGGGTATACGTAGAGACCTCTCGTCAAGGCCGGGAGAATTACTACAAGGTGAAGGAGGCTAAAGAACGAGGAGAGGACATTACGGATCCGGTCCTGCTGAAGCTCATGCCTCATCGGAACACCTCCCATACTCGCCAAACAGGTGCCTGGGTTTTTGTCGCACCGGCAATTATCCGGGATGTCAAGTCGTGGTTCGAGAACTCCGGATGGACGGCTCACGAGAACTGGCCGCAAGTGTCGGAAGCGATCTTCCGTTTGGTTGAAACGGCTGTCGAGAGACCTGAAGAATTTGAAGACGCCTGCAGGAGATTCAATGCTTCGCCTCTTTCCAACGGTTTTCAGAGCGGATTCATCACTCCTATTCTCTCCTGCATTCGGGGAGAGTGGTACAGTCTGGCGAACAGCAAATCGCTCAAGCTTCTTTCATGGCTTATCGGCCACAAGGTATCCGGAAGGATTGAGCACTATCCGGAAGTCAACCGTTTGCTTCGCAGCACCATCGACTCGCTGGAAGACATTATCGATCCCAGTATCGTCGATGGACTTTCCCGGTACCAGATGTACCAGATATTCTGCCATTGGTTGATTACGATACAGAAGTACTTCAAGAAAGAGAAGGAAGATGATGATGACAAAGTGGAAACGGATAAGGAGGGTTTCGTAGCTGAAGGACCGGCAGAGTACGGAACAAGTGATTCAAGGAAACTGTCTCGACATCAGGTCGAAGAAATCATGCTGGAGATATTCCCGCAAGAGCAGCAACGAAAGGCCGTTCTGCAGCGCATGGCACAGGACATTTTGCTCGCAGCGGATGAGGGGACAAGCGCATGGTTTCTTTCCTACCGTAATCAACGTAAGAGATTTCGACTAACCGCTGGACGATACGCAGTCTCAGAATGTTCTCCGGGGTTTTATCGCATCCACATTCCTGAAAGCTCCCTTCCCTCAGACAGTATCACCTTTATCACAACCAATGGTGGAGCTGTAGACTACTGGGACTCAAAGTCTCAACAAAGCCGAATTACAAATCTGTCCTTGCCGCCGGAACTCCTTGATTACTATGATCAGGCACTGGCGTCTCTTCACCACAAGTACATCAGGATGGCGGCCTCGACGTTCAAAGAATCTCCTTGGAGAAAGCATCACCAGCCGGAAGCGGTCAACTGGATTGCCGGGCAGACGGGGCGGGAATTGCCGCAGCCGGACTATGCCGTTAAGGCTTCTTCCGATACTTCAGGCCGCGGATATTACTGGCTGAATTGCAATCCGGCGCAATGGGATGTAATGACATTGCCGCAGGGAGCGGAGAAGTCCTACACGTCATACAGCGAACGGGGAGGGAAGAGACGCATCTATGCATACATGGAAGCATTGAAGGCCGGCGACCTGCTTATCGGATATGAAACAACGCCGGGCAAACGGGTTCGCTCGTTGCTGCAGATCACAAAGGGACTCCACACTGAAGAGAACGTCGAGAAGTTTACGTTCCGCAAGCTTGAGGATACGGCCGAGGGGCCGACCTGGGAAGAGATGCAGGAGATGGAAGAACTTTCCGGATGCGAGCCTCTGCACCAGAATCAGGGAAGCCTCTTCAGGTTGACTCCGGAAGAATTTCACCTCATCGCCGACGCGTCCGGTTTCGCCTCGGTGTCGTACAGGGAGCGGATTCCGGTCGAAATCCCCGAACTGTCCTCCTTCATCCGGAAGGATCTTCAGGATGAGCGAACCCGCCGTATCATCTCCGACAGAATGAAAGCGGAAGAACCGGCTCGCAGGTTAATGGAAGAGCGTATCGGTTCGATGACGCCCGACGATATCGGCAAGTTTCTTGATCTGGTCTGTACAACGGAGTTCAGAGACGACGGCACT
>CBFGQN010000014.1:0-16717 GCA_965650895.1 uncultured Ignavibacteria bacterium
GGCGAACTCCGAAAACACCGTATCAACATCACAAGTACAGAACCCAGAAGAGAACAGAACACGGCTCCGGGAGCTTTTTGATATGCCAAAACGCGAAGACATTTCCTCTGTATTGATTATCGGTTCCGGTCCCATCGTCATCGGTCAGGCCTGCGAGTTCGACTACTCGGGAACGCAGGCCTGTCGTGTGTTGCGGGAGGAGGGGTTGCGGGTGATCCTGCTGAACTCGAATCCGGCAACGATCATGACCGATCCGGAACTTGCCGACGCCACCTACATCGAACCGATCACCGTCGAGTTCCTTGAGAAGATTATCGCAAAGGAACGCCCGGATGCGATTCTGCCGACGATGGGGGGACAGACCGCGCTGAACGTGGCGGTGGAGGCGTCGGTGGCCGGGGTGCTGGAGAAGTACGGTGTGGAGATGATCGGGGCGAATCTGGAGGCGATCCGCAAGGCCGAGGACCGGCAGCTCTTCCTGGAGGCGATGAAGAACGCCGGACTGGAGATGCCCCGCGGAGGATTTGTCGAAAGCTATGAAGAGGGGATCGCTCTGGTCGAAACGGTCGGGTTCCCGGCGATTCTGCGCCCCTCCTTCACGCTCGGCGGATCGGGAGGAAACATCGCCTACGATCTGGAAGATTACAAGGAGAAGCTTCGGCTTGCGCTGAACGCCTCGCCGATCCATCGGGTGCTGATCGAGGAGTCGGTGATCGGATGGAAGGAGTACGAACTGGAGGTGATGCGGGACAACAAGGACAACGTCACGATCATCTGCTCGATCGAAAATTTCGATCCGATGGGGGTCCATACCGGCGACTCGATCACCTGCGCACCGGCCCAGACGCTGACCGACCGGGAGTATCACCGGATGCGGGATGCGGCGATAAAAATCATGCGGGAGATCGGTGTGGAGACCGGCGGCTCGAACGTTCAGTTCGCGCAGAATCCGGTCGACGGTCGTTTGCTGGTCATCGAGATGAATCCCCGCGTCTCCCGTTCCTCGGCCCTTGCCTCGAAAGCGACCGGGTTCCCGATCGCGAAGATCGCCGCCAAGCTTGCCATCGGCTACACGCTCGACGAGATTCCGAACGACATCACGCGGGTGACTCCGGCAGGGTTCGAGCCGACGATCGATTATGTCGTGGTGAAGTTCCCCCGGTGGGATTTCCCGAAGTTCAAGGGGGCGGAGGATCGGCTCGGCGTGCAGATGAAATCGGTCGGCGAGGCGATGGCCTTCGGCAGAACGTTCAAGGAGGCGATGCAGAAGGCGATCCGTTCGCTGGAGATCGACCGCTACGGATTCGGAGCCGACGGCAAGGATCGCTACGACTATGCGGCGTTGACCGCCGGGGAGAAAGAGGAGGGGCTGGCCGAGACGCGCGAACGACTTGCACGCCGGACCTCCACTTCCACCATCGACGTTTACGACGGATTGAAGCTCGGCATGGACCTCGATGAGATTCACCGGATTGCCGGATATGACCTCTGGTTCCTGGATCAGCTTGCGCAGATCGTCGAGATGGAAGAGATGATCCGGGAAAATCCGCCGCAGAAGGTCAGCCATTCCCGCGTCGGCATCGGCTATGTAACCGCCGGAGATGAAGAAGGGGGAGAGGAGGGCGTGGAGAACGCAACGGAGGAGCGTTCGGCATCGTGGAGTTTCCGTGAACTGCTCTACGCCGCCAAACAATACGGCTTCAGCGACCGGCAACTCGGGATCATCTGGGGGATGGAGGAGGATGAAGTCCGTGCGCTCCGGAAAGAGCTCAGCCTGATACCGGTCTACAAAACCGTCGACACATGCGCGGCGGAGTTTGCCGCCTATACTCCCTACCACTATTCGACCTACGAGACCGAGAACGAGTCGATCCGGTCGGACCGGAAGAAGGTGGTTATTCTCGGCGGCGGACCGAACAGAATCGGACAGGGGATCGAGTTCGATTACTGCTGCGTCCATGCCGTGCAGGCACTCAGGGAGATGGACTACGAAGTGATCATGATCAACTGCAACCCCGAAACCGTCTCCACCGATTACGACACGACCGACAAGCTCTACTTCGAGCCCCTGACGTTTGAGGATGTGATGAACATCATCGACCACGAGGAGCCGGAGGGAGTGATCGTCACCTTCGGCGGACAGACGCCGCTGAAGCTGGCGAAGCGACTGGAGAATGCGGGGGTCAGGATTCTGGGGACGCCGTCGGAGGGGATCGATCTTGCCGAGGACCGGAAGCGGTTCGGCGATCTGATCACCGAACTCGGCATCCCGGTTCCGGCCTGGGGAACGGCCGTCAGCGAGGACGAGGCGGTGGCCGTTGCCGAGCGGGTCGGCTATCCCGTTCTGGTTCGTCCAAGCTATGTTCTCGGGGGACGGGCCATGGAGATCTGCTACAGCTCGCAGAGCATCCGCAGCTACATGCGGGCCGCCACCGAAGTCTCCCCGGACCATCCGGTTCTGATCGACCACTTCCTTGAAAAAGCCTTCGAGTTCGATGTCGATGCGATTGCCGACGAGGAGACCGTGGTGATCGGCGGGGTGATGCAGCATATCGAGGAGGCCGGAGTCCACTCCGGGGATTCAAGCAGTGTCCTGCCGCCGTACAACATCGCCCGCGAACAGTACGAGACGCTGGTGGAGTACACGAAGAAACTGGCGAAGGCGCTGAAGGTTTCCGGACTGATTAACGTGCAGTTCGCCATGCAGCGGAGCATCATCTACGTTCTGGAGGTCAACCCGCGCGCAAGCCGGACGGTGCCGTTCGTCGGCAAGGCGACCGGTGTGCCGCTGGCGAAGATCGCCGCCCAGGTGATGGCCGGTAAGCCGCTGAAGGAGTTCGGACTGAAGGATATGCCGCTGGCCATCGGGCATGTGGCCCTGAAGGAATCGGTCTTCCCCTTCCACAAGTTCCCGCGGAGTTCCATGTTCCTGGGGCCGGAGATGCGTTCCACCGGCGAGGTGATGGGGATCGACCGCGCCACCGGTCTGGCAGTCGTCAAAGCCCGCATCGCTTCGGGAAACCGGCTCCCTCTCTCCGGCACGCTCTTCGCCACCCTCTCGGATGCCGACAAGCGTCCCCGCGTCGCCGAGACGCTGCGGGGCTTCTCCGAACTCGGCTTCCGCATTCTTGCGACCGACGGGACGAGTCGTTATCTGAACGAACAGGAGATTCCGAACACGCGCATTCTGAAAATTGCCGAGGGGGGACCGAACATTCTGGATTATATCCGGGACGGGAAGGTCGATCTGGTGATCAACACACCGGCCGGAGAGATTGCCCGTGAGGATGAGAAGCGCATGGGGGCGATCTCGATGGAATACAAGATCCCCTTCATCACCACCGCATCGGCCGCCGCCGCCGCTCTCAGCGGTATCCGCTCGCTGCTCCGCGACAAGGAGATGGAGGTCTGTTCGCTTCAGGAATGGTATGCGAGGTGAGGGGGTGCGGTAGGCGTAACTCTTCAGGTTACGCGACGAGGGACGAGGAGCTGCCGAGCATGCCCGCCGAGCACAGGAGACAAAGGAAATCTGCGGCAGGGGTGTGCGAGGAGGGAAGGGGGGATGTCGGGAGGATCGGCTCTCTGAAGCTCTCCCTGTCCCTCTTTATACTCTTAGAGGGTTCTTAAAAGTAGCCTGCGTGCTCAGTGGTCTGAGCATTCATAGACACGCATCAGGGAAATGCTCTACCACTTGGTGATTCTTCGTGCCCTTGGTGTCCGCCGCGGCGGATGGTGGTATATCTTACCATCGGCCGCGGTGGACACACAGGGGGCCGGGTACCACGAAGCAACTGAGACTTCTGCAATTCGAGACTTTTAAGAAACCCTCTCACTTCCGAACGATCTCGATATCGCCGTATGAGGAGAGGCGGTTGTTCTCATTTCCCGCGTCGATCAGGGTGAAGACGATACGGTAGAGTCCGGGGGGAGCGGCTTGTTCATCGTCGTTGAGAAGATCCCAGATCATTACGAGTTCGCCGGCCGTTAATCTGCCGACAAAGATCCGGCGAACCCTCTCTCCCTTCTTGTCGACCACATCGCAGGTCACATCTGCGATGGTCTGCAACTGAAGGTGAAAGGCAATTTCCTCCTGTCCGGTCATTACCGGATTCGGATAAGCCGGGCTCAGCGCCGCCCACGGTTCAGTGGTCCCCGAGCGAACTTCCATTCTCCAGTCATCCGGATCGATTTCGGTCACCTGTCCGGTCTCGAACGTTCTGGTGATGCCGGAGATGTCCACGTCCTCCGGATCGGTGCCGCATGACGTCAGGAGTGAGAGTCCGGCAAGTAGGAGAAGCAAGCGATAATTCATCTTTACCTCCGAAGTGTTGTGGGCTGAACATCCTTTCCCTTCCCGTCACGGGATGGCTTTCAAGATAGTTGCGGACAGGGAGAACCGCAATGGCATTCTCCGGATTCTCGAGAAGCCGGCTCTTTCAGAAGGGAAGCGCTGAAGAAAGGCTGAAGCTGCCGTCAACTCCTTCTGCCGCTTCTCGCTTGTTTTTGATACCCTTCGTCGGCAGCTTTATCCTTCAGTCTGAAGATCATATAGCCCCCGAGCACGATCATTCCGATTGAAATCCACTGCGCTTGCGACAGTGTCCCATACTCCGGATTCAATCGGAGAAATTCAACCAGAAAACGTTCGAGGCCGGCCAGAACAAGGTAGATGGAGAAGAGCATTCCGGCCGCCATCGGACGCTTGCGGATTGCCCAGAGAAATGCAAAGATCGCCAGGGCGGCAAGCGTTTCGTAGACCGGTGTCGGGTGGACCGGAATGTCGACCGGGACATCCCGGCCCGGAAAAATCCGGTGCCAGAGTTCGACAAGCTGCGGGTTCTCCGCCGCGAGTGTGGGGACCGTCCCTTTCGGATAGGTCATCGCCCAGGGAACGTCGGTCGGGATGCCGTAGTCGCCGTCTCCGGCAAGCTGGCAGCCGATCCGTCCGATGCCGTAGGCGATGATCAGTGAGGGGGCTGCGGCGTCGGCGACGCGGAGGAAGCCGAGTTTCTGATTGCGGACGTAGAGAAAGATCAGAAGAGTGGCCAGAATCAGGCCGCCGTAGAACGTCAGCCCGGCGGCCGAGAAGAGTTCTCCGGCCGGGTCCTGCACGAACTGATCCCAGTTCTCGAAGACGCTGAAGAGCTTCGAGCCGACGACTCCTCCAACCAGCGCGATCAGTGTGATCGTCCCCGCCTTCTCCGGCGGCATCCCCTTGCGACGGAATTCCCGTACCAGCAGAAGGTTGGCCACGATGAAGGCGAGTCCCATCATCAGACCGAAACTGTAAATCTTGATCGGGCCGATCTCAAAGAGTACCGGTATCACTATCTTTCCCCTTTATTCGTGCAAACTGTTCCTGTAAGCTTTTTGCGTACCCTTTGCCGGGCACCTGCCGGACAAACATACGGAAGGAGGGGAAAACGGTGATGGAATCGGGGGGGAGAGAGTTCGTAGAGTTTATAGAGAGAGGAGTTTATAGAGTGGGTGAGCGGGAGGGACCGCCGTAGCCGATAAGTCAAGGAGTCGAGAGTCAGGAGTGAGAGAGTCGAGAGGAAGCGATATCCTCTGCCGATAATTCCCTCCTCCAAGCTCACGGCTCAAAGCTGACCGCTCACGGCTGAAAGCTCATAGCTCAAAGCTGACCGCTCACGGCTGAAAGCTGACCGCTCATGGCTCACCCCCCCAAAAAACACAAAGTCAAACAATGGACAACCTGCAACATATACGCCGTCGCCTTGAAGAGACGATTGCCGGATACGGCCCGGTGGTCGTCGGCTTCTCGGCCGGGGTCGATTCCTCGGTGGTTGCCGTCGCTGCCCGGAATGCTCTCGGGGAGGATGCGCTGATTGTGACGGCGGCTACCGAGACGATTACCGGCGAGGATCTGGAGCTTGCCCGGGAGCTTGCCCTTCTCCACGATCTGAATCATCGGGAGATCGATTACAATGAACTGGAGATTGAAGGCTACGCGGAGAACCCGACCAACCGCTGCTTCTTCTGCAAGGATGCCCTCTACCAACGCCTTGCGGTAATTGCAGGGGAGAGGGGAGGGGCCGTCATTCTGGATGGAACGAATGCCGACGATGAAGGGGATTATCGTCCGGGACGGGAAGCGGCCCGGAACCATGGCGTCCGTTCTCCGCTGCTGGAGCTGGGATTGACGAAGGAGGTTGTCCGTGCTCTGGCCGGATTGTACGGTCTGCCGAACCGTGACAAGCCTTCGGCCCCCTGTCTCTCCTCGCGTGTTCCCTACGGAACGACGATCACCCGGGAAATACTCGAACGGATCGGCAGGGCCGAGAAGGGGTTGCGTGATCTCGGTTTCCGCGAGCTTCGCGTCCGCCATCACGATGATGTCGCCCGACTGGAGCTTCCCCGCGAGGAGTTCTCCCACGCCCTTCTACTGGCTGAGGAAATCGACGCCGCAGTCCGTGAGGCCGGATACCGCTACGTTGCCCTCGACCTGAAGGGCTTCCGCTCCGGCTCGCTGAACGAAGCGCTGACGCAGATCGAACTTCCGGTCCGGTGAGCCCGAGTGGGGAATCAAGGCCGACGTAATACTATATCATCGATGAATCGAACCGAACATATTGATCTTCACCTGCTCCTCTCCCACCTTCAGTCGGGAGAGATGAGTCTGGAGGAGGTAAAGCTCAGCATAGAGTCGACGAACGGATTCCTCCGGACCGCATCGGCGACGATCGATACCGAACGGGGGGAGCGATGCGGACTTCCCGAGGTGATCTATTGTGAGTCGAAGTCGGCCGAACAGATCATTGAGGTTGCCGGTCCGCTCCGCAGTCGCGCCGGCGTTGCGTTCGGCACCAGGTGTTCGGCGGAGAAGGGGGAGATCATTTGCCGGGAGTTCCCCGATGCCGACTACGACCAGTTGTCGCGGACGATCCGTATCGGTTCCCCGCTGAAGTCCTGGACCGGGACGCTCACCGGGATTATCGCTGCCGGGACGAGCGATCTCCCCGTGGCGACCGAGGGGGTCAGAACGCTGGAGACGTTCGGTGCCCCGGTCCGGCTCCTGACCGATGTGGGTGTGGCCGGACTCCACCGTCTGCTGGCGCACAGACAAACGCTGGATGAGGCCGGTGTGCTGATTGTGGTTGCCGGAATGGAAGGAGCGTTGCCGAGTGTTGTCGGCGGGATGACCCGTCGTCCGGTGATTGCCGTGCCGACAAGTGTCGGGTATGGGACCGCTCTCGGCGGATTTACCCCTCTTCTGGGAATGCTGACAAGCTGCGCTTCCGGTCTTACCGTCGTCAACATCGACAACGGCTTCGGCGCCGCCGCCGCCGCCATCCGGATTCTGGGAGGAATCGTGAAAGAGTCTGAAGGGACGTAATGTTCGGTCCGGTCAGTCGTTCTTGTCCGTCGCAACAAATATTCCGCATCCGAATTCATACTGATGCACAGTTTGCAGGGGTACATTGATGATATACGTAACGCGTAAAGCCCATTTTTCCGCCGCACACCGGCTCTATAATCCGGAGTTCAGCGACGAGCGGAACAATGAAATCTTCGACAAGTGCAACAATCCGAACGGTCACGGTCACAACTATGTGGTGGAGGTTACCGTTCGGGGTCTTCCCGATCCGGCCACCGGCTACGTGATCGACCTGAAGGAACTTGCACGCATTCTCGATCAGGAGATCATCGACAAGGTCGACCACAAGCATCTGAATCTCGATGTCGATTTCCTGCGGGGAATCAACCCGACAGCCGAAAATCTTGCGGTCGTCTTCTGGCGTATCCTTCAGCCGGCGATTCCGTCCGGAGAACTTCACGCCATCAAAATCTTCGAATCCGATAACAACTTCGTCGAGTATTTCGGTGAACCCGTCACGCTAGTGCGGCACGGTCTGCTGAATGAAGAGGGGGTGGAGGTCTAGCTATGAGTGAACTTCTGAGACCGGCAAACGGACTGTACAAAGGGGAGGAGATGATCGAAGGGGGGAACCGGATCGATATTCCCAGGATGGAAGAACTTGTCAGAGAGACGCTCCGCATTGTGGGGGAAGAGCCGGAACGGGAGGGACTTCTCCGTACGCCTCACCGCGTTGCGAAGGCGTGGGAGTTCCTGACCGATGGATATGCAATGGACATTGACGAGGTGCTCAACGGAGCGATCTTCGAGGAGCGGTACGACGAAATGGTGATCGTCAAGGATATCGACTTCTACAGTCTCTGCGAACATCATTGTCTTCCCTTCTTCGGCAAGGCTCACATCGCCTATATCCCGAACGGGAAGATCGTCGGACTATCGAAGATCCCCCGTATCGTCGATGTCTTCGCCCGTCGCCTGCAGGTGCAGGAGAGGATGACGCAGCAGATTGCCGAGACGATCCAGCAAAAGCTGCAGCCGCAGGGGGTCGCCGTGGTGACCGAAGCCAGCCATATGTGCATGATGATGCGGGGTGTCCAGAAGCAGAACAGCGCCACCACCGCCAGCGCCATGCTCGGAGTCTTCAAGAACCAGGTGGAGACGCGGAGTGAGTTCATGACGTTGATCGGGTAGAGTTTATAGAGAGAAGAGTTCATAGAGTTTATAGAGAAGGAGTGGGGGAGTTTGTGAGTGCAAGAGTGGATGAGTGAGGAGCCGAGAGTCAGGAGTCGAGGAGAAGCGATGTTCATTGCTGATAATTCCCTCCTCACAGCTCAAAGCTCACGGCTGAAAGCTCACGGCTCAAAGCTCACGGCTGAAAGCTCACGGCTGAAAGCTCACAGCTCAAAGCTCACGGCTGAAAGCTCACGGCTGAAAGCTCACGGCTGAAAGCTCACAGCTCAAAGCTCCCACCCCTACTCATAACCAATCCGAAAACACCAACCCATGACACCAACCTTTGAACTTGAAAACTCGATCCGCACCTCCGGTCTGCCCCTTGTGGCCGGTGTCGACGAGGCGGGGCGGGGGGCGCTGGCCGGTCCCGTTGTGGCCGGAGCGGTCATTCTGTCGGAAGATTTCGATCTGCCGGGCGTCCGGGATTCAAAGACGATTCCCGAAGCCGAGCGGGAAGCTCTCTACGAACGGATCGTGTCGCAGGTCCCGGCCTGGGGAGTCGGCATTGTGGAGAACGACCGGATCGACCGGATCAACATTCTGCAGGCGACGTTCGCAGCGATGGGGGAGGCGGTCCGGAATCTGGAAATCCGACCCGATTTCGCCCTGATCGACGGACGGGACGCCCCTGATGTCGGGGTCCCCTGCCGGGGGGTGATTCGCGGAGATTCGCTCAGTCTGAGCGTTGCCGCCGCCAGCATTCTGGCCAAGGTGACCCGCGACCGGATCATGCGGGAGCACCACGGTTCTTTTCCCCGGTACGGATTTGACCGGAACAAAGGGTATGGAACGAAGCTGCATCGGGAGGCGATTCAGGAGTGGGGCCCTTGCACTCTGCATAGACTTACTTTTCTCGGAAGCTTGCTTCAAGAGCGTCTTCCTCTGTAATTTCGCCCCGCTATGTACATCAACGGAAAAAACTCGGTTCTCGAAGCCGTTCGCGCCGGCGAGCGTGTCGAGAAGGTCTACTTCCTCTACGGGGCGCAAACCGAAGGGCTGGGGGCGATTCGCAACGCCGCCAAGCAGGCCGGAATACCCTGTACCACGCTCGACCGGAACACATTCCGCGATCTTGAGAAGAAGGGGAATCTGAAGACGAAGTCGCAGGGCGTGATTGCCCGCATCAATCCGATCCTCTTCGTCGATATTGAGGATGTGGTGACGCTCGCCTGGGAGACCGGACGGACTCCGCTGGTGGCGGCGCTCGACGGCATCACCGATCCGCGCAACCTGGGGGCGATTCTCCGCTCGGCCGAGTGTGCCGGTCTCAGCGGCGTCGTCTTCAGCAAGGCTCACAGCTCGGGCGTCAACGACGTCGCGGTCAAGACCAGTGCCGGGGCTGCTCACTTCGTTCCGATCTCCAGAGTCCGAAGCATTACCGAAACCCTCTCCGGTCTGAAGGAGATGGGGATGCAGGTTGTAGGCCTGGATGCCGGAGGAGAAATGAGCTATACCGATATTGACTATACCGAGCCGACGGTGATCGTCGTCGGGAGCGAAGGGGAGGGAATGGATCCGCGTGTTGCCGCAGCCTGCGATCAACTGGTCAGCATTCCGTTGAAGGGGAGCATCTCTTCGCTGAACGCTTCGGTTGCTGCGGGGATCGTGTTCTACGAGGCGGTACGGCAGCGAGAGGGATAAAAAGTGGTGATGTAAGGAAGAGCTATGAGCTGTCAGCGTTGCCGTGACGCCTGAATCCTCTGATCGCACTGGCATTTCGATTCCGGGTCCGGTTGGGGCAAAGGTTTTTGCCCCCTGCGGTATCGGCTTATCCGCCGTGGCGGACTCCTTCTCTCATACACCCCCCACACCCATACACTCCCCCACTCTTATTGAATACTTGCCGCCCGGACAGTCTTCAGCCAGTAGATACAGATCATCTCGATAATCTCGGCCATCTTCTGAAATTCCAGCGGCTTGACGATATAGGAGTTTGCCCCCAGATCATAGGCCCGATTGACGTCGGCATGGGCCTTCGATGAACTGAGAACGATGACCGGAATCCGTTTCAACATCGGTTGCGTCTGCATCCATTCCAGAACTTCCAGTCCCGACTTCCGGGGCATCTTCAGATCGAGCAGAATCAGACTTGGAACCACCGGAAGCGGCGATCCGACGTCTTCGGCTGATTGGAGTTCGGTTTTCAGCAGCTTCGTCAGAAAATGGACTGCTTCTTCGCCATTTCGTATCGTTTGAACATTCTCGGTTTGCAGAGTCTTTTGAAAGGCCCGCTTCAGCAGAAACAGGTCGTTCGGGTCATCTTCGATCAGCAGTATGGGTCGGAATGCGGCTGGGTTCATTTCTTCTCATGGTTGATTTTCTTCGGCCACTCGATCCAGAACTTACTCCCCGACGTACCGTCGGACTCGACGCCCGAGGTCCCTCCCATCCGTTCCATCCCTTTGCGAACAATCGCCAGCCCGATACCGTTCCCTTCATATTTGTCCGAAGGGTGGAGTCGTTCGAAGATGTCGAAGATCCGTTCCTGGTAGATCGGATCGATCCCGATACCATTGTCCTCGATCCAGAGTCGGACGGTAGAGACCTGGTTCTCGGCCCGGATGGTGATCTCGGGTGTGACCCCCTTCGGCACAAAGATCAACGCGTTGCAGAGGAGTGCCCGAAGAATCTCGCTGATAATATCCTGATCGCCGGTAACGCGGGGGAGGGGAGAGACGACCGTGACTTTTGCATCCCGTTTGATGATTTCATTGTGAAGCTTGTCCAGAACGATGGCGACCGTGGAATCCAGACTGACCGGCCAGAGGCGTACCCCTTGCAGACGGAGCTGGCTGTAGGTCAGCAGGTCCTGAATCAGTGCGTCCATCCGTCGCGTCCCCTCGGTGATCGATGCCAGAAAGGTTTTCCCTTCTTCGTTCAGCGAAGCCGCATAGCCTTCATACAGAGCTTCGGCAAAGCCCTGCACTGCCCGCAGGGGGGCGCGAAGATCGTGCGAGACCGAATGGGTGAACGCTTCGAGTTCACGGTTGACTTCCTGCAGTTCATGGGTCCGTTCCAGCACCCGCTGTTCCAGTTCCTGGGCGTGACGTTCGATCTTCTCGCGAAGCTGCCTCTGGTGAAGGGCCACGCCAAGCTGGTCGGCCAGTTCCTGGGCGATCTCCACCTCCTCGGAGGAAAAGTGCCTATGTGCCGTATTCAGCAGGATGCCGAAGAGGTTCTCCTCGATAATGATCGGCGTCAGCAGCACAAACTCTTCCCGTTCCAGTTCCAGCGAGCGGAGGAAGGGATAGAGCGGGTCGTTTTCCTCAGGCCTGGTGGTGATGAGCGTCGTACCGGTAAGAATTTCCTTGAAGGATTGTGAGGGATCCAGCCGGATCACGCTGGTAACCGGCTCGCCGTCCCCGTTCAGATCAATCTCCGGCGAAGCGTCCGGGCGGCGTGTCACTCTGGCCAGCACGTATGCGGTCCCTTCGTGGCGCTTCTCCACGTTCAGCAGAACGGAGTTGGTGGCATCCAGCAGTCGGCAGAGCTGGCGAAGGACCGGGGCGGCGATTTCTTCGGTCGATCGGGCGGCCAGCAGAGCCCGGTCGATTTCGTGCAGGATCTTCAGTCGCTGGTGGAACCGGAGGCTCTCCTCCTCGGCCTCACGGCGGCGGCGGCGGACCTCCGCCTCGCCGATTTCGCGACGGATTGCCGGTTCCAGTCGGGCAAGGTTGTCTTTCAGGATATAGTCGTGTGCGCCGGCCCGCATCGCCTCGACGGCGGTGTGCTCGCCGATGGCTCCCGAGACAATGATAAAAGGGATATCAATGCCTGTAGACTTCAGAATATCGAGGGCGGCTATGGCACTGAACCCCGGCATATTGTGATCGGAAATCACAATATCCCACGGCTGACCGGCAAGTGCCTGCTCCATGTCCTTGCGGTTATCAACGCGTCGATATTCCTCTATCGGCAGATTCTGACGCTGAAGCTGAAGACGCAGAAGCTCCGCATCGTCTTCGGAATCCTCAACGATCAGCAGCCGCAAGGGTCCGTCTGTCTTCATGCCCCCGTTCCTTCAGGACGCCGCCTGTTGCGACGCTGCTGGTTTTATGTACACTAACTAATTCGGTTTGTTCGGAAGCTCGTTCAGCATCAGCCAGTAGCGTCCGAGCTGTTCGATTGCCTCGATGAACTTGTCGTAATCGATAGGCTTGCAGATAAAACTGTTGGCGCCGAAGCTGTATCCGTTGATCATATCCTGCTCTTCCTTGCTTGTCGTCAGGATTACCACCGGCAGATACTTTGTCTTCTCCACCTGTCGAAGCTGCTTCAGAACCTCCAGTCCGTTGACTTTCGGCAGCTTCAGATCGAGCAACACCACCGCCGGAAGTTCATCGGCGTTCCGCTCGACGTATTTGCCCCGTGCAAAGAGAAAGTCAAGCGCCTCGGCACCGTCACGCACAACGTAAATCCCCTGCTGGATGCCGTTCTTGCGAAGGGCACGGAGGGCCAGCAACTCGTCGTCGGGATTATCCTCGACCAAAAGGACGGATTTTTCCATGTCTGTTAGTGTTGTTAGGATACTCATAACACTGCCCCCTTTCGTATGGCTGTTGATCGATTGATCGTACTCCTGCATACTCCGATATGCCGTAAAACGGCAGCGGACAGTATGAAATGCACTACACAACAATGCCCAGGGATTGGTATATAAGGAGAAGAGAAGAGCACGGGTTGCACCAAGACCATTCCGACGTTATCGTTGCATCGCTGATCGCAATCTATGGCATTTGCCCATAGAGGGCAAATATAATTTTCAAAGGCTGTTCGGATCATTTGTCCCCAGAGTAAAGGAGAATGTCGCCCCCTCGTTGACCCTGCCGGAGGCCGATATTGATCCGTTGTGGCGCATTATCACGCGCTTTACCGTTGCCAGGCCGATACCTGATCCCGGAAATTCGCTTGGCGAGTGGAAACGGCGGAACGACTCGAAGATGATGCCGGCATATTCCTCGTCGAACCCTGCTCCGTTATCCCTGATGCTGTAGATCGTCTCCCCGTCCTCCACACGGGTTGTGAAGCCGATCAGCGTCTCTTCCTTTTTACCGGTGAACTTCCAGGCGTTCTCCAGCAGGTTCTCTATTGCCACCCGCAGAAGGCGATAGTCGCCGTATGCGATCACTCCCTCCTCGATATCAAAACGGGCGTTCCGTCCCGGTTCCTTCTCTCGAAGCTTCTCGGCAATATCCCCCACCATTTCCGACAGGTCGATCCGTTGCCGGGTCAGTTTCCAGCGCGTCACCCGCGAGAGCATCAGCAGCGCGTCAATCAACTGCCCCATCCGGGTGGCCCCGTCGCGAATCCGATGCAGGTAATCTTTCCCCGTCTCGTCGAACCGGTCGCCGTAATCCTCAAGCAGGAACTTGCTGAACCCGTCGATGCCCCGCAGCGGCGCACGCAAATCGTGCGAGACCGAATAGGCGAAGGCTTCCAGTTCCTCGTTCAAACCCTGAAGTCTGGCGGTTCGTTCCCGCACCCGTTGTTCCAGCTGGTCGTTCAGTTGGGCGAAATCTTCCTGCGATTTTTTCAATTGCAGGGTGGCCTCTTCAAGTCGCTCGTATGCCTTGACCTGCGAGAAGGTGATGAAAAAGATGCCGAGACTGAAGAGCGTACCGACAAGTGCCAGAAAGGGGATGACCCGGCGCTCGGAGACCTGATCGAATTCCGGTCGGCTGAGGAATTCGAGCGTCCAGGTATTGTCGGCCAGGGTCATGGTCGTCGTGGCGGTTAACCTCGGTGTGGAGTTGTCGTTGCCCCGTTCGTTCCAGACCGATCGGTGCATCAACGCAGTGGAATCGGTCGTTTCGCCGTCGTAGATGTTGAAATCCACCTGGGGCGACCCGAGTCCGTCGACGATCTGTCCGAGCAGATCATCGATGCGGAACGGACTGTAGAAAAATCCTCTGATCTTTTCTCTCCGTTCCTGCACCGTCGGCGGAATAGTCCCGCCGGCATAGACCGGTTCATAGATCAGAAATCCGGCCTGTACGCGTCCCCTTACTTCCTGTTGTAGCCGGACCTTTCCGGTCATCACTCCCCGGCCGCTGTCGCGGGCTGCAGTCATCGCGTTGTGCCGTTCGGTTTCGGCATACATGTCATAGCCGACCGCCGCGCGGTTTCGTTCGTTCAACGGTTCCAGATAGATGATCGGATAGCGTTCGTCGTGCGGGGTCTCGGGAAAGACGTGAAAGTCATCTCTGCCGGCCTGACGCATAGCCTGCACCAGGGAGTCGACCCGGAACAAGGGTGTCCGCCGTGCGTAGCCGATCCCCTGAATGCCGGGAAACTGCCGTTCAAGTTGCTGTCCTTTATAGAAGGACAGAAATTCGTCCGGCGAGACGATCCGATCGGAGACGAACAGACCGGCCCCTGCCCGAAGCAATCCCCTGTACATTTCGATCCGCGTCCGGATCGCCGTCTTCACACGCTCGGTCTCATCGTAAAACCGGGCTTCATCATTCTCGGAGATCGACCGGTACATCACGAAGCAGACTGCTGCGGTGAAGATCAGAGCGATCACAAAAATGATATACGGCATCCACGGGCGGGGAGGACGAAGTGACTGCAGCGGATTTCGTACGGGTCGTTTGCTCATACTCTGGATATTCCTGCCGGATTATCTATCCGGATTGTGTCGTCGTGCCGACCGGCGATGACGAATGTTCTTCACGATGATGGGAGGCTGAAGATAAACCGGGCACCGTGACCCGGTCTGCTTTCGCCCCGAATTGTGCCGCCGTGCCTGTTGACGATGCGGCGTACCGTTGCCAGACCGATTCCCGTCCCCTTGAACTCCTCCTGGGAGTGGAGGCGGATGAATGGCTGGAAAAGATTTCCGGCATGCGACTGATCGAAGCCGGTTCCGTTGTCCTCCACCACAAACTCAACCCTGTCGCCGGTGATCTCCCGGCGGAATGAGATCGCCGCATTCGGGGTGTGCCGACTGAACTTCCAGGCGTTCCCCAACAGATTCTCCAGCAAGACGCGCAGAAGGTGCGGGTCGCCGACCGTCGTCATCCCCTGCTCGATCGTGACATCGACGGTTCGTGCCGGATCATTCTCCCGAAGGGTCTCAACCACGCTCTGTGCCAGAGCGCTCAGATCGATCTCCCGCCGATGCAGATCGGTTCGGGTCAGTCTCGAAAGATCAAGCAGTGCGCTGATCAGTTCCTCCATCTGAGCCACGTTCCGCGTGATCCGTTGCAGGTAGGCTTTCCCTTCTTCCCGGAGATCCTCCTCGCAATCTTCACCAAGAGCGTGAGCAAACCCGTTGATTGCCCGAAGCGGAGCCCGAAGATCGTGGGAGACGGCGTAGGAGAACGCCTCCAGCTCCTGATTGATGGCCTGCAGTTCCTGTGTCCGTTGCTCCACCCGCTCTTCCAGTCCCATATTCAGATCCCGTATCTCCTCCTCGGCTCTCTTCTGATCGGTCAGATCGAGAACGAAGAAGAGTTGTTTCCCTTCATCACCTTCGATGGCCGCCGCACCGACCATGACCGAGACCGGTGTGCCGTCCTTCCGGATGTAGCGTTTCTCGAACGGAGGGACCGAACCCTTGTCGCGCAACATCGTTACGGCCCGTTCGGTGGCGTTGTGGTCGACTTCCGGCGTGATATCCCAGAAGCCGATCCCCTTCCCCTGCAGGTCCTCCGGCGCATATCCGATGATCTCCAGAAACCGGTCGTTTGCCTCAACGATCCATCCATCGGTTGTTGAGACTCCCATCCCGATGATTCCCGATTGCCAGAGTCTGTCGAAGAGCGATCTGCTTGCCTGAAGCTGTCGGATGGTCTGTTGCAGATCCTGATTCCTCCGGTTCAGTTCCTGCGCCATTTCGGCCAGGTCGTGCGACTGACTGAGGAGGACATCCTTGAGGTAGCTCCGTGCCTTGCTCGACTCTACCAGCAGTGCGATTCTCGTCATCAGTTCTTCCAGGACAAACGGTTTCTCGATATAGTCCTGTGCCCCTTCCCGCAGCAGTTCGATCCGCATTTTCTCCTCGCCACGAGCGCTCAGGATCAGGACCGGAATATCTTTCCATTCCTCTTCCTTCCGTATCCTCTCCACCAGTTCCTTCCCGTTCATGACCGGCATCATGACGTCGGTGATAACCAGATCAGGATGGGTTTTTCGCAGGAC